>JBJFHC010000086.1:10635-17557 GCA_051893275.1 Erysipelotrichaceae bacterium
TCATACTCCTTTTTATCCTCAATAACCCGATAAGAATACTCATTCTTAATATTCACAAGATCTCCAGTTAAAGATTTAAAATTATTGTAGCCAAGTTTTCTCACAAAAGAAGAAATTGAAGCCATAGATACATTGGCTCTTTCAGCAACTTTTTTAATGTTAATTTCCTCATCAGAAAAAACCATGTTTAGAATAGCCTCAGATATTATTGATTCAATACTTCCTTTTTTGTTGTAAGTTCTTAAATACAGCAGATTATAAAACAGCTTCATCTTGTTCCACCCCTTGAACATCAATAAAACCATTATAGCCATAAATTATCTTTTAAACAAACAAAGAAAGACAGTGACCACTCACTGCCTATTCTATATCCATTAAATACTTATTTACTGCCTTTGCACATTCGATGCCCGAAGCCATAGCCTTCACAACCAGAGACTGTCCGCCTGCCATATCCCCACAGACAAATAATTTATCTTTTATCTGATAATTATTATTTACAGCTCTGCCTCTTTCACTGACCAGATTAAATGCCTTTTTAATATCATCATTAAAATCCACAAATCCAGCGGCTATAAACAACAAATCGCAGTTAATTTTCTTGATAGTCTCTTCATCTTTGACATACTTGCCATTTTCTCTAAATATCTTAACTGTCTCGACACCCTTCAGATTATTCTTTTCGTCAGTAATTATTTTATTAACAGTTGTATTATAGATCCTTGGATCCCTGTCAAATACTTCAATAGATTCTTCCTGGCCATAGTCTGTCTTTTTAACTAAAGGCCATAGAGGCCAAGGATTATTTGCCGTTCTAACAAGAGGCGGTTCGCCCATCATTTCCAGCTGAATTACGGACTTGCATCCCATTCGAATACAGGTACCAACACAGTCATTTCCCGTATCACCACCGCCGACGATGACTACATTTTTGTTTCTGGCATTTATTTCATAAGGCAAATTATTTTTAATACATTTTGTCGTTCTGGTTAAAAAATCAACCGCAAAATATACACCTTTTGCATCTTCATTTTCAACATTAAGTTTTCTTGGAACCTGAGACCCGCAAGCCAATACAACTCCATCATAATTTTTAAGCAGCTCGTCACCTTTTTCCTTAGAATCGATATTTATATCACAAAGAAATTTAATTCCCTCCTGTTTCAATATATCAATTCTTCTATGAATAACCGGCTTTTCCAGTTTCATATTAGGAATACCATACATCAAAAGACCACCAAAGTCATCTTCTTTTTCAAATACCGTTACCTCGAAGCCTTTGATATTTAACTCGCTGGCACAGGCTAAACCTGAGGGGCCAGAACCAATAACCGCAACCTTCTTGCCATTCCGGCCAATATCGGTTTTAGCTTTAATCATCCCACTGCCAAAGGCATTTTCGATTATTTCAAACTCATTATCTTTAGTAGTAACCGGCTTGAAATTCAAGCCTTCAACACAGGCTTTTTCACATAGAGCCGGACAGACTCTTGAGGTAAATTCTGGAAAAGGATTGGTTTTTAACAGCCTGTTTAAGGCCAGTTCATACTGGCCTTTGCTTAAGGCATCGTTAAATTCTGGACAGAGATTGTGCAAAGGACAGCCGACTGTCATGCCTTCTATATTCTTTCCAAAACCGCAGTAAGGAATGCCACAGTTCATACATCTTGATGCCTGTTTCTTCCTGAGTTCATGATTTAAAGGCTCATGAAATTCTTCAAAATCTTTAATTCTGTCTTTAACGCTGCGAGATTTATTTTCCTGTCTTTCGACCTTTAAAAATGCATCAGCTACACCCATCAGTTTGCTCCTTTCATATATTCAAAGGCCTCCAGTTTTGCCTCTTCTTCTTTCATGCCCATGGCTTCAAATTTCTTGATGGTCTTAACCATCTCACGGTATTTAACCGGAATAACGGTTTTAAAATTATTAATTTCGCTTTCAATATTCTCCAGGATATATTTTGCCTTTGAAGAGTCGGTATATTTAATATGATTCTCCAGCAAAGAAATGATTTTCTCCTTATCAGCTTTATCAATAATATATTCCATCTTTACAAGCTCAGTATTTAAACGGGTATATAAAGTATTGTCAGCATCATAAATGTAAGCTACACCACCTGACATGCCGGCCGCCACATTGCGACCGGTCTTGCCAAGAATCAGTACCGTACCACCAGTCATATATTCCAGCGCATGATCGCCACATCCTTCAACTACGCATTCCGCACCAGAGTTTCTGACACAGAATCTTTCGCCTGATACGCCGTTGATATAAGCTTCGCCACTGGTTGCCCCATACATCGCCACATTACCGATAATGATATTGTCATCTTCTTTGAAGTCTTTTACTTTTGGACACTTAACAGAAATGATACCGCCACTTAAGCCTTTTCCAAGATAGTCGTTGGCATCACCCAGCAGATTTATAGTTAAGCCCTTAGGAATAAAGGCTCCAAATGACTGCCCTGCTGATCCTTCCATATTCAGCACAAAAGTATTTGGCTTATAGTTTACTCCAGTTCTGGTAATTCTCGAACCGATTAAAGTACCAAAGGCTCGATCAGTATTTTCAATATGCATATTCAGTTTAACCGGCTTATTATTTTTAATATTATTTTCAAGTCCCTCTTTCAATAATTTAAAATCAAGTTTTTCACCTAATTTAAAATCATAAAGATGCTTATCTGCCACATCTATTTCTTCTTTATTGTAGCCGATAATATTATCTAAACTGATTTTTGAAAAACGGTCATTCTTGTCATAATTTTTTTTCTTTAACATTTCAACATGGCCACACATTTCAGCCATACTTCTAAACCCAAGTTCAGCCATTATTTCTCTTACCTGTCTTGCGGTATACAACATAAAGTTCATGACATGTTCTGGCTTGCCGGCAAAATATTTTCGCAGTTCAGGATTCTGAGTAGTAATACCAACCGGACAGGTATCAAGGTTGCAGACTCTCATCATAACACAGCCTAAAGTAACAAGCGGAGCACTCGCAAAACCAAATTCCTCAGCACCCAGCAGTGAGGCAATAACCACATCTCTGCCGGTCATCAGTTTGCCATCAGTTTCCAGGGTTACTTTGTCTCTTAGACCGTTGGCAAGCAGTGCCTGATGGGTTTCCGATAAACCAAGCTCCCAGGGCAGACCGGCATTATAGATAGCGTTTTTAGGCGCCGCACCAGTGCCGCCATCATAGCCAGAAATCAGGATTACCTGTGAGCCGGCCTTGGCAACACCTGAGGCAACTGTTCCAACACCTGCCTGTGATACCAGTTTAACAGAAATACGGGCATTATCATTGGCACACTTAAGGTCATAGATAAGCTCCGCCAGATCCTCAATTGAATAAATATCATGATGTGGCGGAGGTGATATTAAAGAAACACCAGCTGTTGAATGTCTGGCCTTGGCAACCCATGGATAAACCTTGCCGCCAGGCAGCTGTCCACCCTCACCAGGCTTGGCGCCCTGAGCCATTTTTATCTGAATCTCATCGCAGTGATTTAAATAATTAGATGTTACACCAAAACGGCCTGAAGCCACCTGCTTGATATGGCTTGAAGCATCATCGCCATTAATCGGAATATATCTTTCCTCTTCTTCACCACCCTCACCTGAGTTAGACTTTCCATGAAGCCTGTTCATCGCAATAGCCAGGGTTCTATGGGCTTCTGGTGAAAGCGAACCAAAAGACATAGCACCAGTCTTAAAGCGTTTTACTATTTCATATTCCGATTCTACTTCTTCGATATTTAAAGACTTTCTGTCGCTCTTAAACTCCATCAGGCCTCTTAGATGACTTCTGGAAGCCTCATCATCCACCAGCTTTGAATATTGTTTATAGGCTTCATAATCATCATTACGCACAGCCTTCTGTAATAAATGAATGACTTCCGGATTATAAAGATGTTCCTCCTTATTGGCCCTACTTCTGTGTTCTCCTCTTGAACTTTCGATAAGATCAACATTTAAACCAAATGGATCAAAAACAGAATCATGAAGTTCATCCATATCCTTTTCAATATCATCAAGCGTAATACCGCCAATTCTGGATATTGTCTGACCAAAATGCTCCTTAACAAGCTTTTCATCAATACCGATAGCCTCAAAGTTCTGTGAACCAAGATAAGACTGCAGCGTTGATATTCCCATCTTGGAGGCAATTTTGACAATACCCTTTAAGATACCCAGATTATAGTCATGGACAGCTGCATAGTAGTCTTTATCAAGTACATCTTCATCAACCAGTTCTTGGATAACATCCTGAGCCAGATAGCCGTTGATAGCCGAAGCACCATAACCCAGAAGTGTGGCATAATGATGTACTTCCTTTGGCTCAGCTGTTTCAATAATCAGCGCACAGGACATTCTTCTCTTGGTTCTTAAAAGATACTGATGGACACTTGATACCGCCAAAAGAGAAGGAAGTGGAACATGGTATTCATCCACCCCTCTATCACTCAGAACGATAATATTAGCTTTATTTTTGAGCGCCTTATCAACTTCTCTGAAAAGATTCTGCAGAACCCTCTCCATTGGTGTGTGTTTATAGTAGAGAATTGAAATATCACTAACCTTAAAACCCTCTTTCCTGATATTTCTGATCTTAAGCATATCGAGATTTGAAAGAATCGGATTGTTAATTTTCAAAACCTGACAGTTTTCAGGTTCATCCTTTAAAAGATTGCCATCTCTTCCCAGATATACTGAAGTAGAAGTTACAATCTTCTCTCTTATGGCATCAATAGGCGGATTGGTTACCTGGGCAAAAAGCTGTTTAAAATAATTGAACAATGGCTGATGTCTTTTTGACATTACCGCCAGAGGAATATCAGCACCCATAGATACAACCGCTTCCTGGCCATTAAGCGCAATTTTATAGATGTAGTCATAGATATCTTCATAAGAATAATCAAACATCTTCTTAAGATGCTGCATCTCATCTTTAGAATATTCTATGGTTTTCTTATTAGGCAAAGGAAGGTCACCAAGATTTATCATATTGGTCTTCAGCCATTCGCCATATGGATGAGCAGATGAATATTTATCCTTGATTTCTTCATCAGAAATAATTCTTTTCTCTTTTGTATCCACCAGCAACATTCTTCCAGGCTTCAGCCTGTCTTTCTTCAGAATATTTTCATCCTTAATATCAAGCACACCAACTTCAGAAGAAAGAACCAGATAATTATCTCTGGTGACATAGTATCTTGATGGCCTTAAACCATTACGGTCAAGTACAGCACCCATAATATCGCCATCAGAAAAAATAATGCTGGCAGGACCATCCCATGGCTCCATCATTGTGGCATTATATTCATAGAAATCTTTTTTCTGCTTCGAAATATTTTCTTCATTCTGCCATGGTTCAGGTATCAGTTTAAGTACAGCCTCCTCTAAAGGAGTACCAGCCATCATCATAAATTCCAGCGTATTATCAAGCATGGCTGAATCAGAACCAGATGAATTAATTACCGGATATACCTTTTCAATATCATCCTTCAGGATATCGCTGTACATGGTTTCTTCACGCGAGAGCATCTTGCCACTGTTGCCCTTAATGGTATTTATTTCACCATTATGCATAATATAGCGGTTAGGATGAGCGCGCATCCAGGAAGGATTGGTGTTGGTTGAAAAACGTGAATGAACTAAAGCCAGAGCTGAACTATAGTCCTCATTCATCAGATCTAGATAAAACTTTCTTAACTGGTCAACCAGGAACATGCCCTTATAGACTATAGTCCGGCTGGAAAGGGAGCAGACATAAGTATCAATTGCCGATGATTCAAAAATACGGCGTACAATATATAATTTACGGTCCAGATCAATACCGCTTTTTTTGATTTCTTCACTATAGACAAAAGCCTGATAAATAGCCGGACAGGAATCCAGAGCTTTTTTGGATATAACCTTTTCATCTACCGGCACTTTACGCCATGACAAAAACCTCAGACCCTCTTTTTCACAGATGGTCTCAAACATCTTCATATCCTGACGCCTTTTCTTTACGCTTACCGGGAAAAAGAACATACCCACACCATAGGCTTCAGGCAGATTAAACTCTTTTCTAAACAGTACATCGGGGATCTGGGTCAGGATACCAACACCATCACCCGTAGTCCCTTCGCCATCTCTGCCTGCACGGTGATCCAGCTTTTCGACAATATGCAGAGCATCATCAACGGTCTTATGGGTTTTGATTCCTTCAATGGAAACCACCGCTCCTATGCCACAGTTATCATGTTCATAAGTTTCATCTAATAGTGTGTTCATCTTCTTTATCTCCTTTTCTCTATAATCAAAAAACACCGCAGAGTATCATCCTATCGTCAGGACGAATATAATCCGCGGTGCCACCTGTTTTGCCTTTTAGCCACTTGTTTCAAGGTTCTAACAAACCTCTCTCTACTAACGTAAGATATGCCGGCTTCCCTACTTAGTTCAGGTCGCAACTGATAGAGGGTCTGTTCACTTAGGTCTGGTACTGACTTGCATCATCCGTCAGCTTTCTTGAACCCTGCCTTAAGTTACTTTTCTCCGTCAAAGTCATTTACGTGTCTATGATAATACCAGGGAGTGCTCTTATACAAGATATTTTCATCATTTTTCTGCGATTTATTTTCATTATTTGTAACTTTTTTTCATTTTACACATTCTCATACTAAACCCGACAATAATAAATACCCATCTGTAAGCTGTGTTCAACATCACGAAAGGAAAGGCAATGCTGTAATAGAATGCACCGCCATTAAAACTGAAAGACAGATCCCCGGTCTTAATCAGTTTCATAATCAGAATATAGAGATTAAAAATAACTGTTGGCATCAGAATCACAATATCCAGAATCAGAAACACAATAAGTATAATCCTTATTATCTTTTTTACATTCTTATTCTTAATTTCAACAT
>JBJFHC010000087.1:0-4177 GCA_051893275.1 Erysipelotrichaceae bacterium
CTCTCGTCGGGATTATCTATTCTCATTAGTTTTAAATAGTGCGACCAGCTCAGATAAAACTTTCTTCCTGTTGATGTTACTGGCAAATTTTTTAATTGGGTAAACACCGTTTCCCCAATCTGATCGTAACAGTAAATTCGGTAAAATCTGCGCATTAGTTTTAAATTATCAACAGAATATCCTTTCCCATAATTTCTCGTCAGATAATCAGATAAAACTGAAAGCAGGTGTTTACCATATTCCGCACGATTGTCTCCATGTTGTTCTTCTTCAAAAATCATTTTGCCAATTTCAAAATATGTATAAACCATCGCAAGATTGACTGCTGTCTTGACATTTTTTCTTGCATTTTGAAGCAAGTCTGAGACTTTGTTCAGAAAAGAAGTACTAACCTCATTCATTTTGAATCTCCTTTCGTTTTGAAACAACGATACAGCATAGGCACAGATAAATAACTCCGTACAATCATTAAAAGCTGATTAAATTAACATAGTCTTTTAATTTAGACAAACTAATAAAATTCTTAAATAAACATAACAGTTTCAGAAAATATCATCTCTATCATACTGTAGTTAATTTTTATCATCAAGTCTCTTCCTGTTAACTATATATCCTGGTATAAGAATCAGATCAGCACCCATCCATGCACTTATTTCCGCAAAAAGAATACCAGTCTCACCAAAAAGAAGTGGCAGAATAAATGAAGCACCAACACGCATAATCAGTTCAAATATACCAGAAACCATAGGAAGCATAGTATTACCCATACCCTGAATGGTACTTCTTAAAATATGCAGAACATATAACACCGGCAAAAAAGTACTCATTATCTTAAGATACCTGAAACCAATCTCCAGTGTTTCAGCTGCCAATGTTTCGCTTGAATCCACAAAAAGCGAAAGAATCTGCTTGCCAAAGACAAACATAACCAATGTAATAATTAATGAAGTAATAATGCCAATAAAAAGACCAGACCTTACTCCCTTAGATACTCTGTCATATTCACCAGCCCCAATATTCTGACCGGTATAGGTAACCATGGCATAGCCATAGGATGTGGCGGCTACTTCTAAAACACCATAAAGCTTGGTTGTAGCGGTAAAACCGGCAATGAAGGCTACTCCATAGCCATTAACCACAATCTGCACCACCATACCGCCAATCGCAATTATCATGTTCTGAAAAGCCATTGGTGCACCAAGTCTTAACAGTGAACCAAAATAATTATTTTCAAAGCCAAGATCACTTTTCTTTATTTTTAATAGTTCTATTCTGTTTATAACTTTTATACAGTAAAAAGAAGCCAGTATCTGGGCAATAACGGTAGCCAGGGCCGCGCCTTCTACTCCCCATTTAAATACCATTACAAACAATAAGTCCAGTCCAATATTAACTAAAGAGGCAAACACCATGGCCTGTAGAGGTGTTTTAGAGTCACCAAGGGCCCTCAAAAGTGCTGAAGCCATATTGTAGATCATCATCACCGGAATTCCCAGAAACATCACTCTTAAATAAGCTGTCGCAATCGGTACAGTTTCTTCCGGTGCCCTTAGAAAAACCATAAAAGCCGGAATCAGAAGTTCAGCCAGTATACATATAACAATAGAAAGAACAGCTGCCAGTACGATTGAATTTCCAACAGCCTTTTTCAGTTTGTCATATTCCCTGGCCCCATACTTTTGTGCAATCAGAATTGAAAAACCCTGAGTAAAACCCTGAACTATTCCTAACATCATCCAGTTAAGCCAGTCCACAACTCCCAAAGCTGCCAGAGCACCAACACCCAGTACCTTTCCCACAATAGCTGTATCAGTTACAGTATAAAGCTGCTGAAAGACATTGCCAAACATCAAAGGCAGCGCAAAGAAAAAAATAAGCTTCAAAGGCTTGCCCTGAGTCATAGAAGTAATAGAACTTTTCTTTAAGGTCTTTTCCATCTCTAATAATTTAACACCCAATCACTTAAAACTCAACTACGTACAAAAAATCTACTACACACTCATCCAAAGATTTCCTTTTTGTCCATCGCAACCATCAGTTGACACATTTCAATGCACTCTTGATAGAATGAAAACAGCCAAACTGATAAACTGATAACGCAAGGGAGGAAAACATTTATGATCTTTGCGGACAAATTAATAAGACTAAGAAAACAGGCTGGTCTGTCCCAGGAAGAACTGGCCAACGAATTAAACATCTCAAGACAGTCTGTATCCAAATGGGAACAGGCCCAGTCCATTCCTGATCTGGACAAAATAATTCAGCTTTCTGCCTTCTTCAATGTCTCAACCGATTATCTTATTAAAGATGAAATTGAAAATGGCGATGATATCAAACTTCAAGAATTCACAAACATCAAAAAAATAACCATGTCTGAAGCCAGAGAATTCCTGGACCTCAAAAAGAAATATGCATCACTTATATCTTTAGCCGTATCGTTATTTATTACTTCACCAGTAATACTATTAATCTTAAGTTCTCTGGCTGAAGAACAATACATTAAAGAAAACCTGGCAGCCGGACTTGGTGTAAGCATGATACTGGTATTTGTAGCTTTAGGCATTGCCATATTAATCTATGCCGACTCAAAACAGAACCATTTCAATTATCTTGAAAGCGAACAGTTTGAAACCGAATATGGTGTCAAAGGACTCTGTCAACAGCTCAAAGAAAACTACCGAAGTACCTATACCAGAAATATCGTACTGGGAGTAAGCTTATGCATCTTAAGTGTAGTGCCATTACTGATCACCGCCATATTTACCCAGGACAGTGTAATCTATCTTACCCTTTCAGTATGCCTGATCTTAATTATGGTATCCATAGGTGTAAATATCATTGTAAGAACGGCTATTATATCCGATTCATATAAAACACTCTTACAGATAGAAGACTTCTCACCAGAAGAAAAGAAAGTACAGAAAACAAAATCCCTGATTTTCTCCACCTACTGGCTTATTGCCGTAGCCATATTCTTAGGCTACAGTTTCACCACCAGAAACTGGCATATATCCTGGATAGTATTTGTGGTTGCCGGCGTCCTGTTCCCAGTCGTAGCTGGTATTACCAACATCATCTTAAACAAAGATTAACAAATTCACACCAGATGATCCTCATTAATCAGGAACAGTCTGGTGTATTTAATATAAGTAAATTTATCATAAATTAATTTATATTAAATTAACTCATAACCAGAACATCATCAGTTTCAATTACTGTATCACCCTTAGGAATAATGATTTCATTATTTCTTTTAATCAGTATCACAAGACCATTGTCCATTTTTATCTCGCTAAGCTTCTTATTAGTCCACTCGTGATCAGAATCGATAACTATTTCCTTAAGTATTACATCATAATCATCATTTAAAGAAAGCGCACTTAAGACAATCAGATCATTCTTCATAAGTACAGTATCACCCCGAGGAACTATCTTTTCCTTGCCTCTTATTATCAGTACCAGCAGCATATCATCAATCAGACTGATATCCTTAACCTTCTTATTACACCATGGATGATTTTCTTTAAGCTGAAGCTTAATAAACTCAACCGGTGTCTCATCTGAATAATCCGTAAAAGTCTTCATAACATCACTCTTATCATCAACCATATCGAGTTTCCTGGCTGCCGGTATCAGTAAAGAACCCTGCAGAGCGATAGAAAAAAGCACAATAAAGAAAGTAATATGAAAAACATCATAGCTGGTATAGGCAGGAGATACTATGGCCATAATAGAAAACACAATTGAAGCTGCCCCTCTTAAACCACAGAAAGACACCATTATAATCTGCCTGATATTGGCTTTTAAAGGTTTTAATATTAAAAAACTCACCAGCGGTCTTCCTATAAACGTCAGAAAAAGCGCAATACTTAAACCCTCAAAAGCCACATCCTTAAACTGCGAAGGAAAACACAGTAAACCTAACAGGAAAAATATTACAATCTGCATTAGACCCGTCAGACCATCAAAGAAAGACACAAGACTTTTCTTGTTGGCAATATTTGAATTGCCCAATATAATCCCGGCAATATAAACACTCAGATAACCATTACCACCTATAAGATTTACTCCACCATAGGCTACTAAAGCCAGTGCAAAGACAAATATCGTATCAAAACCATCACCAGTAAAATTAACCTTCTTCAGTATCCAGACCGCTATAAAACCAATAATAAAG
>JBJFHC010000088.1:0-4163 GCA_051893275.1 Erysipelotrichaceae bacterium
AATGTAGATAGTATGTTCTCCTTCAAGTCCTGACTGCAGGGCTCCCAGTATCGTCATTGAGCCAATACAGAAAAGAAGGGATGCCTCTATAAAGCCTCTGGAGAAACCGGAATCATTCTTGGCAAATTTGTTCTGCAGCCAGTTTCCAAGTCTTGTAAACTGTTTATCAATATCAATAATTTCACCAATGGCTACACCCACGATGATGGAGCCCAGGATTATTAATGGCTCAGACAGGTCCATGGCGCCTGATACACCCATAACAAGGACAAAAAGCGCAAAGGCCTCAAAGATACGCTGACCGATATTCTTAAGTCTTTCTCCCTTGAATATCAGCCCTATCATCGTACCGATTATTACCAGTACGGCATTTATTAAAACTCCAGTGAAAATCATTTTTTACCCCTTTTCTCAACATGATATTTTATTGGTTTAACTACTTTGATGATTAATAAATCAAATACTATCGATATTAAATAATAAAGTACATTGATCAGATTAGCTGATGTAAATCCTGATGATGTAAACATATTTATTATGCATAACACCACAATAATTATTAACATAATAATCAGATAAGGCATATAGCTTTTCATTCGGCCTAAAGTTGTATCAAAGTCTTTATGAGTAAGTTTTTTATCTAACAATAATCCCTGTACTGTTAAAGAAATATAATAGACAGAAACTATCAGATAAGTCATCTGAAAGACATTGATATACCAGAGATAATTGAATTCTACATATTTAATACCGGCATTAAACATGATGGCTAAAGCCAGGATGTTTAATATTAATATTATTATTAACTTCTGTTTATATTTTTCGTCATCAATAATATAGTCATCACCAATATAAACTCTTCTGTTTCTTTTCTTTCCCTTATCATTTGTATAAGTTTCATTACGGTATTCAGAAGAATAGGAACCAAAAAATCTGGTTCCTTTATTTGAATCATCTATTACTTTTTTAGTATCTTTTTCCAGTTTTTCAAACATGTATTAAATTATACATCTATTCTTGATCAACTGTATCACTTTCTTCTGGTGATGGCGTCTCAATTTCAATGTAAGAATCAATCTGCTTAAGCGATACTGACACAGTATCATTGGCGTCAATGCTGGTACCTGGTGAGATGGATTGGGAATAAACTACACCCGAACCTTCTATTTCAAAGCCAATACCCGAAAGATTCCAGTAGGAAATAATTTCCTTGCGGGTCCAGCCGCTGAAGTCAGGGCAGTTGGTCTGACCGCCATCTGTGAGTATGAATACCTTGTCACTGGTATAGACTACATCTCCTTTTGAAGGATACTGATTGACTACCTTGGTTCCATTGCCTATCTTATAGATATTTAGATTCTTTTCTTTTAAGAGATTATAGGCTTCAGAATAGTCCATATTTAATACAGATGGCATTTCTTCTTTCTTGATTTCGGTGGAGATTAAATTACTTGAATCATAATTAACATTAGTCAATAAAGCTACCTTCTTAATCAGATTTTTAATTGCACCGGTATTATCAACATTGCCATAGTCATATGGATAAATATAGGCATAATAAATCATATATTTAGGCTTATCAGCCGGGAAGGCCAGCATGATGGAGTTAATATATTCATCTCTTCCATATTCTCCATCAGAGACAAATTCCGCTGTACCGGTCTTGGCCATTATTTCTACTTCATCTACTTTATAAATAGAAGCTGTACCCTTTTCATCATAGACAACTCTATATAATAATTCCTGCAGCTGTCTGGCTGTATCTTCGCTGATTACCTGCTCTACCACCGTACGCTTCCCCTCATAGACCAGATTACCATTATCGGTATTTACTATTTTATCTATATAGTAAGGCTTTAACATTTCACCATTGCCGAATATGGCGGTATAGGCCTGTAACAGCTGCAGCATGGTTACCGATGAACCCTGACCATAGGTTAAAGATAGCTTTTCAACCGGATAGGTATAGTTTAATACACCTGTGGTTTCTGAGATTCCATCAGTATCAACCTCCGCAAAGAAACCAAACTTCTTTAAGTATTCAAGATAGGTTTCAGATCCTACCCAGTCAGTTAAAAGCGTAGAAGTAGCTACGTTACTTGAATAAATAAGACCATAGTCTAGAGGTATGGTACCCCAGGCTTTTTTGTTGGCATTGTAGATACAGCCATAGCCATTGCCCGAATAGGTTCTGACTGGCTCTGAGCCATATGAAGAGTAACAGAAAGGATCAGAGTCATAGGTGGCATTGCCATTATAATTGCCTGAATCAATAGCCGCTGCATAGATAAAGGACTTAAAAACCGAGCCTGGTTCATAAGCCAGATTGGAGCCAAGATTGTTGTAGTTTGTGATATTCAGTTTATTAGGATCAAAGCCAGGATCCTGACCCCAGGCCAGGATTTTGCCTGTATCAACTTCGACAACTGCACCCCAGGCATCACCATGCCCCTCGGCCAGCTCATCAAAAGATATCTGCAGAGCATCTTGAATAGAGGAATCAATTGTAGTATAGACATCATAGCCATTAATAGCCGCTGTTTCTTCTTCAAACATTCCTTCCAGAACATAGCCATTCTTATCCCGCTGATAGGTATGCGAACCATCAACACCGCTCAGTTCAGCATTAAGATACTGTTCAAGTCCCATCTTGCCCACCAGTTTGCCATCTTCATTAGACTGGGCAAAACCAATCAGATATGGCGCAAAGTTTTCACCTTCCGGATAAGTACGCTTATAGGATACCCTGAAGTCAATACCTGGAAGATCATAGGATTCTATCTGTTCTTTCTGTTCAGCACTCAGATTTTTGCCGGCTACACCAATCTCCGTCTGATAGAGATTTGGATTATTGGTAAGATTATAGTAAATCTCCGAATAATCGCCACCGGTTACATCAGATAGAACCTGGGCTGTCTTTACTTTGTCTACTACATAGGCTGGAGTATTATTAACCCCTACTCTTGATTCACTTAAGTAACAGATTACATCATAGGTCACAGTGTCCTGAGCTACAACCTCGCCACTTGATGCATAGATATTGCCTCTTTTAGAATGCACAGTATCGCTTACTACCGATATATTCTGGACATAGTTTACAAGCGAGGTACCGGAACGCGGATGAATCTGTAAGACAACAACTAAAAAAACGTTGACTACTGTAGCTATACAGAAAGTCAACAGTATGAAGTATATAAAATGTAAAACTCGATTATTCCGTTTCACTTGCCCCTCCGGCAATAGAAACGATATTGGACTGCTGCTGCAGTCCGGCATCCTGGGCTATTGTGTAGATTCTTTCCTTATTCTGCAGAGTCTGAATCTCAATAGACAGCTTCTGATTTTCAATTCTTAAAGTCTCAGCTTCATTCTGAGCCTTCTGAATATTGGTATTTATTTCATTGTTCATAGATCCCAGCATAATAGATGTAAAAAGACGGGCTGCCAGAGCCAGTGTGAAAAGGGCAACACAGAAAATGTTGAACTTAGATGCCTTCTTTTTCTTGCTTTTTACTATCTTCGCCATATGCTTAATCCTCTATCTTTTCAATTCCTCTTAATTTAGCCGGCTTGGAACGCGGATTCATACTTAATTCATCGCTTCCGGCAGTTATAATGTGGCGATTAATCAATCTCCACTTAGCTTTTTCAATTTCATCGGGAAGTTTGATTACACTCAAATCATCTTCCACGGTACTCAGCTTCTTAAACTTCTGTTTAACCAGTCTGTCCTCCAGAGAATGGAAAGTAATAATAACTACCCTTGTCCCCTTATGTGACATTTCCTCAAAATGATCCAGAAAATATTCCAGTGAATCAAGTTCACCATTTACTGCGATTCTTAAAGCCTGAAATACCTGCTTGGCTGGATGACCCTTTTTAGACAATACTTTGGCAGGCAAAGCACTCTTGATAATATCCACCAGTTCAAAGGTACTTTCTATTCTTTTGTTTTCCCGATACCGGCAGATCTTATCAGCTATACCTCTGGAGAACTTCTCCTCGCCATAGTTCCAGAAAATCTTAGCCAGTTCTTCCTTAGAATACTCATTGACAATCTTTTCAGCTGTCAGATCCTTTTCCTGGTCCATGCGCATATCAAGCGGACCATCAAAGCGATAGGAGAAACCTCTTTCCCCTTCATCAAACTGTGGTGAAGAAAC
>JBJFHC010000089.1:0-4161 GCA_051893275.1 Erysipelotrichaceae bacterium
TGTCCTTTGTATCTTTGGAATATTAAATTTAATATATTTAATTATGGATAAGAATAAAGATACAAGTTTTATGATTAAGCTGTCTACGCTTATTGTGGATAAGCGTAATCTGATATTTCTGATGACAGTTATAGCGATTATTTTTTCGTTTTTTTCTTCAGGCTGGATTGAGGTAGAAAATAATCTTTCGGAATATCTGCCGGTGGAGAGTGAATCAAAGATTGGACTGGATCTGATGGATGAGGAATTTGTGACCTATGGAAGTGCCAGGGTTATGGTTTCCAATATTGATATGGATACAGGTGAAGATCTTCTTGAACTGTTAAAGGATAGCGATGGTGTTCAGAGAATTGATTATTCCTACGATCATATTTCGGCACTTTATGATATTACTTTTGATTATCCAGAGAGTGATGAGCGATGTCTAAGTTCGCTTGAGACTGTCAAGGAAAATCTTGAGGAATATGATGTGTTTATATCTACCAGTCTGGGTAATCAGACGGCTGAGATACTGGACCAGGAGGTAGGGCTTATAACCCTTATTGTGGCGGTTATTGTAGTTGTGGTACTGATATTTACATCTAAGACCTATGCGGAAGTTATAGTACTCTTGATGACATTTGTGATTGCGATGATCTTAAACAGCGGCACCACTTTCCTGCTTGGCAGGATTTCCTTTGTGTCTAATTCGGTTACTTCCATTCTGCAGCTGGCTTTATCACTTGATTATGCGATTATTCTGTGTAACCGTTTTAAGGAGGAACATGAGACTCTGCCTTTAAGGGAGGCGGTTATTGTAGCTTTAAGTAAGGGCATACCGGAGATTGGTGCTTCTTCTTTAACCACAATTGGCGGTCTGGTAGCCATGATGTTCATGCAGTTTCGTATTGGTTTTGATATGGCTGTCTGTCTGATTAAGGCCATTCTGTTTGCGCTTCTCTCTGTATTTATAGTAATGCCTGGGCTGCTCATGCTGTTTGGTCCTTTGATGGATAAGACTAAGCATAAGGATTTTGTGCCTAAGATTAATTTTGTGGGTCATTTTGACTATAAGACAAGGCATGTTATACCTGTGGTATTTGTTGTATTGATTATATGTGCTTTCTTTCTTTCAAACAGCTGTCCTTATGCCTATGGCTATGGGGCAATAGAAACACCTAAGATTAATGATGTTCAGGCTGCCGAGAATCTGATTGAGGAGAGTTTTGGTTCAAATAATTTTGTGGCGCTGGTGTATGAGGGAAGTGACTATGAAACAGAAAGAAGAATGATTGAGGAAATCGAGTCTTATGATGAGGTTGACTACTGCATGGGTCTTTCTAATATTGAGGCGATTGGCGGATATATGCTGGAGGATAAACTGAGTCCCCGCGATTTTGCCGAGCTTACTGGTCTAGATTATGAGTTGTGTGAGCTTGTTTATTCTTATTATGCGGTAGTTAATGAGGACTATGGGCGGATAATCAATGATATATCTAATTATAAGGTTCCACTTATTGATATGCTGCTTTTTGCCTGTGACAAGGTGGAGTCTGGCGTGGTTACGCTGGATGATGAACAGATGGATATGCTTATGGAAGCCAGGGTATCAATGATGTCAGCCAAAGATCAGCTGCAGGGAGATAATTATAATCGTATTCTGGTTTATCTGAATCTGCCGGTTTCCGGCCAGGAAACTTATGATTTTATTGATACTTTAAGAGGCATTGGTGAGTCTTATTTTGAGGGTGATGTTTATATGGTTGGTGAGTCAACCAGTGAATATGATTTTCTGAAGTCTTTTGAAAGGGATAACGTGGTTGTGACAATTGTTTCTATTCTGATTGTGCTTACTGTGCTTCTGTTTACTTTTAATTCGGTGGCCATGCCTATACTTCTGATAATGGTAATTGAGGGTGCTATCTGGATTAATTTTTCGATTCCAACTATTCAGAATGACCCTATATTCTTTTTGAGTTATCTGATTGTTTCTTCGATACAGATGGGTGCCAATATTGACTATGCCATTGTAATAGGCAATCGTTTTAATGAGCTTAAGAATAAGATGTCTCATGAAGAGGCGATGGTTGAAACGCTGAATTTTGCCTTTCCTACTATTCTGACATCAGGAACAGTACTGGCAACTGCCGGATTATTGCTTGGTTTTATAACTTCTGATGCAGCCATTGTGGGTATTGGTACTATCGGCAAGGGCACAATAATTTCAATGCTGCTGGTAATGTTTGTACTGCCACAGATTCTGGAAATGGGTTCTGGGCTTGTAGATCGTACTTCATTTAAACTGCAGAAGAAGAACAGTCAGCTTAAGACAAATGGCCTGGTACTTGTTGATGGTCTGGTATCTGGAGAGATTAATGGCAAAGTTACCGGTATTTTTAAGGGCACAGTTGATGGGTATGTAAATGTTAATGTCATGTCCCATGAGGTAATGAAGGAGGAAAAGGGTGAAAAAGATAGTTAGTATACTGGCTGTATTGTTGTGCTTTTTGTCTTTTCCGGTAAGAACTGAGGATAGGATAATTGAGATCTATACCGCTCATGATCTTGTAAAACTGGCCGAAGAATGTCATTATGATGGCTATTCTAAGGATTTAAGAGTAGAACTGATGGCTGATGTGTCGCTGATTGATAATAAGAATTTTTCACTGATGGTTTTCGATGGAACATTTGATGGCAATGGTCATACTGTTTCAGACCTGATTGTAGATGACAGACTTGCACCCTATGGTTTTATAGGGCATCTGATGGAAAATGGACGAATTGAAAATCTTAATATTGAAGGGGTGATTATGCCTGAGGGTGATGGCAATGAAATTGGTGTTTTTGTGGGTATCAACGAAGGAAGTATTGTTGACTGTGCTTTTAAGGGAACTGTTAAGGGAAAAGAAAATATTGGCACAGCAGCTGGTGTTAATAATGGCTTAATAAGCGGTTTTAAAGCTGAAGGAATTTTAAAGGCAGATAAGGCGGCTGGTGGAATTGTCGGGAAGAACAGCGGTATTATCAGTGATTGTGTTAGTTATGTTTCTTTGAATACCTCTTACAGTGATAATTCACTTAATATATCGGACATTGAATTTGATTCTCTTGACGATTTAAAACAGGTATCATCGTTTGAGGATGCAGGCGGTATTGCGGGTATAAACAGTGGTGAAATTGTTTCCTGCAATAACTATGGGACTGTCGGCTATCAGCATGTCGGCTACAATGTTGGCGGCATTGTCGGAAGAAACAATGGCTATGTTTCTGACTGTGCTAACTATGGTTCTGTTGACGGGCGAAAGGATATTGGTGGTATAGCTGGTCACATGGAACCGGATATTGTTAATGATATATCTGCTTCAACTGTGGGAAGGCTAAAAAGTCAGATGAATCAGCTTAATTATCTGATTAACAGGGCCAGTGATAATTTTACAGCTGGCAGCAATAATATAGCTGGTATACTGGATGAAATGTCTGATGAGACTTTAAGAGCCATAGATGCACTTCAGGAAATTGATATTGAGGTCAGTAAACCTGAGGAAGGTGATTTCAGGGACATTGAGATCAGTGCTGACCTTTCATCGCTTGATGACAGTTTAAGAAGACTTGCCGAGAAATCCAGAGATCTATCTGGCAGTGTAAATGATACTGCCGGCAATATGAGTGATGATATTAAGCAGATTTCGGAAAAGGTTAATCAGCTGGGCAATACGGCAATGGAGCTTATCAACTATGAGCCTGAGAGTATATATAAGGATGTATCAGCTATAAATATTGGCAGTATCAAATATGGCCGGATTAAGGACTGTTTAAACAGTGGTGATGTAAGCGGTGATATGAATGTTGGCGGGATTGGCGGAGTAATGGGAATTGAAAACAGTGATCCGGAAAGTGATGAACTGTTCAGTTTTGATATTGATAAGTCAAATTCTTATGAATTAAAAGCTGTGCTTGATGGCTGTATAAACAGAGGAATAATAAGAGCCAAGCGTTCAAATGTAGGCGGAATAATCGGAAATCAGCTTATTGGTTATGTGAACGGCAACAGAAACAGTGGTGATGTATTTTCCAGCAGTGGAAACTATGCGGGAGGCATAGCTGGCAAGAGTTCTTCTTTATTGAGTGATAATCTGGCCAGATGTTATCTTTCGGGAAAGAAATATCTGGGTGGTATTGCCG
>JBJFHC010000090.1:0-17364 GCA_051893275.1 Erysipelotrichaceae bacterium
GGAGTATGTGCGAAATAGTTGCAGTCGATTTCCCCAGATTCAACTACTTCGATAGGCTGTACATAATCTTCGAATTCAACAATTTCCAGTTCATAACCCTTGGCAGCTAATAAATCCTTAGCCTTTTCCAGGATTTCAGCATGTGGTGTAGGCGATGCAGCTACTGATACCTTCTTGGTATCAGCTGCAGTATCTTTAGAGCCACAGCCCACCAGAGTCAGTAAGACAAGTAATGATACTAATAATGTAAGTAATTTTTTCATATTCATAATTCCCTTTCATCTTTCGACAATAAAATAATACTTGAAATTCTGTTATTTGTATAATTGATAATAACTAGAATTTGTTATAGATTGAATCTATTGCTTAAAATAATTCTGCAGTTCTTTTATATAATTCTCCCCTACATCGGAAAGAATATTGTTCTTTCTGATAATATAACCTAACTGCATATTGGCATTAGGATTATCCTCATCTGGTTCATAGGGAATTGATATATAATCTTCTCCATTGAGTTCTTTACAGATAACACCGGAGCATAAGGTATAGCCATTTAAACCAACCATCAGATTCAGCATGGTTGCCCTGTCATTCACCTTGATGGTTCGGGTATACTGATTCTCAGTCAGAATCTCTTCAGCCAGATAGGATATCTCTTCCGAACCCTGTTCAAATGACATACAGGGATAATCCTGCAGATCGTTATAGCTGATGGATTTCTGTTTAGCTAAAGGGTGTTCCTTATATAGATAAACCTGAGCCTGACAGTTATATAGGAAATGAAATTCCAGATTATGAATATCCAGCTGTTTCTCGATATATTTCTTATTATAGTTAGACAGATAGAGTACCCCTATTTCACTTCTTCCATCACTTACATCCGAAATGACATTCTTGGTCTTGGTTTCCTTAATCGCAAAAGAATAGTTAGAGGTATCATAGCCATACTTCTTTACAGTGTTTACGAAAGCCTTGGTGGCAAAGGAATAGTGTTGGCAGGAAACACCAAACTTACGCTTAATATTACCACTGGTGTATTTTTCCTCCAGCATTTCATACTGGGTATAGATAGAACGGGCATTGGCCAGAAACTCATTACCTTCAGCGGTAGTGACTACTCCTTTATTGGTTCGATTAAATATGGTAATGTTAATTTCTTCTTCCAGTGCTTTAATTGCGGATGTTAAGGTTGGCTGAGATATAAATAGTTTTTCAGCCGCTTTATTCATAGATCCAGTTCTGGCTATTGTTAAGGCATAATATATCTGCTGCAAAGTCATAAAAATACTCCTTATAATATTAATTTATTACAGGGAGTATTATACTAAATATTATTTATTATGATAAAAACTAATTTCTAATATCCGGCATACATCCAGTACTTAAGACATACCGGAAACAATACTTTGCCCAAGAATTTAGAATCGCTGTCTGGTCCCTTATAACATTCTATTTCCACAAAGTAGAGTCCTTCATTTAAGGTTCTTTCATTGATTTTGTCATTACCCGTGGAAATATTTAAACGGGCTACTGCATACCTTGGATCATTATTATATACAGTAGTATATTCACTGTTAGAAGCTGTAAGATTCATCTTAATATCATAAAGCTTAAGCTCATAGTAAACATTATCCAGTGAATTAAACAGGGACTTAACGGCTATTTCAAATTTAAGTGCTTTGTTGTTGAGAATATCAATCACAAAGTTATTTTTAGAATATTGAGTTTTAAGAAAGAAAATATTACTGTTTTTGTATACAGCTTCTGGAAAACAATATTTGATATCATGTCTGATGCAATATTCTCTATAATACGCAAGACATTTATCGATATCATCATATTCTTTTTTGACCACTTCAGAATTAATCTGTCTGTAAGAGTAGTTTTCATCTCTTGTACCTTTCAGATATTCAACAGCTGTAAGAATTTTCTTATTGATATCTGCATCATCAATATCAATAAAGTAATCCGCTTTAAATCGGTAACAGAGTGATTCTTCTTTATTTGCCGGTCCAACTATAATCAGTCTCTTGCCATATTCAGCACTTTTATCTCTGGTATAGTAATCACCATAATTCCAGATATCATAGCGAATATTGTCTGTGCTGGAGAGCACAAAGATAATAGTCTCCGCTTCATTAATGCGGGCTGCATTTTCACTGGAAGGTCCTATGGCGTTTCTTAAGAGATTTGAATCATTCTGATAGTAACAGTTTTGATTATTGTTATTTAAGGTTTTCTTAATCTTTGAGGATATTTGTTTTGCCTTATCATCTTTGCCGGAAACCATAAAGACTGGATATGGAATACTCCAGTATGTTCGATTGCCATAGAAGTCGTTTAACTGGTTTTTGTTGTAGGTGTTTCTTTGTTCTATGGCATTAAAAAGTTTTAGGACAATATTCTTATCTTCACCGTTGAACTCATTTATGCAGTCATAATATTTGATATTTTTGAGTTCAGTAAAAATGAACTTAATATTAAAGAAACGGGAATTGTTTTCAAATGTTACGCAGGCATAAGCCAGAAAGGCACAAAGTTTTGCCAGGGCTGAATCAGGATAGAGATAAACCAGCCAGTCAGCTAGCCACTGGGCTCTGGCAAAATAGGCACTGTTTCTGTCGGTATTTATTTCATTGAACAGCTGCCAGAAGTGTGGTGTTCTTTCTTCTATGAGGGTATCCAGATGCCAGATACTTTCAGTTTTGTTTATACCGATTAAGGACTGTGGTCTATAGTTAAAATACTTTTTCTTTACTTTCTTAAATAAGGAATCTAATTCATTATTTATATAATTTCTTTCTTTAAGTTTAAGCAGATACTGATAAGCTTTATCAATACGGCTATAGCCTCCCAGATCATTCAGGACAGCTGCATAATTGAAAAGGTCTTCATCCTCAGTAATAGAACTTAAACTGTTATACAGGGCAAAGGCATAAGAAATATCATCCTTAGTATAATCTCTGGCTTTGAGTTTTCTGTTTTCTTCATTTAGATTTAACAGTTCGCAGAGTCTTTTTATATATTCATAATCATCGCTACCTTCTACAAGCTTAAGGGCTTTTTCAGGATTATAATCTGTAACTTCTCTTTGAAGATAGAAAAGTGAAAGCCGGATACTGTAGTAATTATTCAGATCAGAAGCTCTTTGTGCATAATAAAAGGCTTTATCAAAATCCTGATCTGTTCCTGTACCATCAGTATAAAACAGTGAGAGTTTATAGCTTCCATAGGCATAATTGTTTTGATCTAGTTCTTTGGCAAGATGACATTTATATTCACTGCAGGGTGTTGATGCCCATCTTTTATCAGCTACATCCATTATGCATCCTTTAGCGTAATTACTTCCTTTTTCCATAGCTTTATGGTGATAGGCATAATACTTGGAATACATATTTTTAGATGCATCAGCGACAGAAATGAGTTCGTCAGTAGAAAGTTTTTCATCTATTTCATACATAAGTTATTCCTCAGTCAGTTTCTTGATTTTCTTTTCTATCTTTTCATTGCGTCTTTCAATCTTCATCTGGGTTTCAAAAGATGTTTCATAAAGACCGGCAAAGTCGGCAGCTTCTTTAACGGTTTTATCACTTACTGAGTAGCCATATTCAAAGAAATTGCGCCATCTCTCTTTTTCATTAAGTTTCTTAACATAATCTCTAAGTTCTGCTTCCTTATCCGCTCTTATTTCAGCATCGGTTCGATAGCCATTATTTATGTAGTGCTGGGCATCAATGTTGTTTCTGTCGATATAATCCAGGATGTCAGAGATATACTGTTTCTCATCTTCAAAGCTGTCTTGGAGATAATCTGTTTCTTTGAGTTTTAATAAATATTCTCTGACAGTATTAAATTCAGCTTCATCAATATAAGTAATATTATTGTTGCAGGAATTTAAAGAAGACAGATTATAGCTTGTTTCACATACCAGATGCATATATTCATACATGGCTGGAGGATATCCTTTATTCGCGGATTTCTTTAGATCAATAATTCCTGTAAATTCACTGAGACGCCATTTATCAGTTTTCAGGCAGGTTTTCATAGTATAACCCGCCCATTTTGCCCTCTGCAGATCCCACATGGCGGATGGAGACATAGCTAAAGTCATTCTTAAGGCATTGTTTAAAAGCTTCTTAGAAAGCTGGGTACAGATTTTATATTTATCAAAAGCTTCTTCAGATACAAGATCAGCGATTCTATATACCGCAAGCGGATCATTAAAAAGCGCCATGGCAAGATGCTGGGCGATATTATCTTTAAGTGATAGGCATTCTACCGGAATATTTGTTCGATTGTTTTCAAAACTGGCATTATATTGACTGTTATGACAGTCCTCACTTAACCATTTAAGATAACGGTAGGCATACTGTTCAGTTTTAGCTTTTTCTTCAAGAAACTGTACAGCTTCTTTAGAATTACCATTAAGTATATTTGAATACCAGGAAGTATCTCTATAGTCATCGCTGCAGTAAACTTCACTTTCCAGATCAACTTTATACATCTTCGCAATAGCCCTGCAGGCAAAATAGACAGATGCGTTTAAATCATTTTCACTGCAGGATAAATAAACATAGTCCGCTGTGAAATCAGGTTCACCTATATCTTTCAGATCACGGTAGTCTTTACTAAGAGTACTGCTGTTTTCAAAAGCGATATTAAATACCTGTGAAAGTTTTAAATTTACAGTGCAGTTAAACATATTATTCCCCTTAAACCACTAAAAAAATTATATCAGATAAAAAAGAGGGGTGATTAATTATCACTTCCCTCTTCAGTTATTTCTTCTTCATCCTCATGTTCAACGATACTTACAGCCTGAACAGTTGTGCCTGGCTGAGGTGTAATCAGTTTAACACCAGATGTTACTCTTGATAATTCAGATACCTGATCCAAATGAATTCTAATTATTATTCCGTCAGATGTCATAATCAGAGCATCTTCACTTCCGCTTATTGCCTTAAGTGCGACAAGTTTACCGATTCTATCGTTTTCCTTCAGAGTTTTAACACCCTTGGCACCTCTTGATGTAACACGATATTCGCTGATATCTGTCTTCTTGCCATTTCCGTTTTCCGTAACAATCAGAATCTTGTTTCCTTCATTAGATGTGGCAAGTCCAATTACTTCTGAACCATCGACATCCATACCTCTTACACCAGAGGCAGTTCGACCCATATCGCGAACACAGTCTTCTTTAAATCTTACTGCTTTGCCATTAGATGCGGCGATGATAATATCTTCATCACCCTTAGTAGGTTTTACTCCAATGAGTTCATCATCTTCTTTCAGAGTTATCGCAATCTTGCCGTTCTGTCTGATAGATTCAAATTCATGTGCGGCAACACGTTTACAGATACCCTGCTTAGTGACAAAGAACAGATAGCCGGATATTTCGGCTTCTTTATCAATAGGTACCAGGGACTTAATCTTTTCATCTTTTTCAATATTGATGATATTGATAACCGGAATGCCCTTGGCATTTCTTGAAGCTTCTGGAATCTTGTAGCCCTTGATTCTATATACCTTGCCCCTGTCAGTAAAGATTAACAGGAAATCATGAGTAGACATGGTTATTGTCTGGTCAATCTTGTCTTCTTCATTAAGAGACATTCCCTTAATACCTCTGCCGCCTCTATTCTGAGTCTTGTAGGTATCAATCGGAATACGTTTGATATAGCCATTTATAGATAAAGAAATCATTACCTTATCTTCAGGAATCAGATCTTCATCTTCGACATCAATATCCCCATCAATAATCTGAGTTCTTCTTTCATCACCGTATTTTTCTTTAATTATCAATAATTCATTCTTAATAATTTCCAGAACTCTTGAATGATTTGCCAGAATATCCTTTAAGTCAGCTATTTCAATATATAGGTCATTTAATTCAGCACAGATTTTTTCATAAGACAGTCCAGAAAGACGTCTTAGCTGCATTGATAATATAGCTTCACCCTGAATCTGATCAATACCAAATTCCTCTAAGAAGATAGCCAGTATTTCTTCATCTGTACGGTGGGTCTTGATGATTTCAATAATGCGGTCAATATTTTCAATTGCCTTCTTCAAACCTTCCAGTACATGAGCTCTTTTTTCATCTTCATTAAGATCAAACCTGGTTCTTCTTTCAATTACCTCAATCTGATGATCGATATAATATTTAATCAGATCTTTTAAAGGAAGGGTCATTGGAGCATTATTAACCAGTACATTATTGTTGATACCAAATGATGACTGTACTGGTGTCAGTTTATATAACTGATTTAATAATACTTCAACCTGAACATCCTTCTTGGTCTCAATTTCAATACGGATACCATTTCTGTCATTTGATAAGTCTTTGAGTTCAACAATACCTTCAATTACTTTATCACGAGCCAGTTCATGTATTTTTTCATACATTACCAGTTTATTTACCAGATATGGTATTTCTCTGATAATAATTTTGTGTTTGCCATCTCTAAGTTCTTCTATTTCAACTTTGGAGCGGATAGTAACTGATCCTCGACCGGTTTCATAGGCCTGACGGATACCGCTTCGGCCAACGATATAGCCACCGGTTGGGAAATCAGGTCCTGGTATTTTTTCCATCAGTTCCATGGTGTCGATATCCGGATTTTCCATTACCGCAATAATACCATCGATAACTTCACCAAGATTGTGGGTTGGCATATTGGTAGCCATACCTACCGCAATACCCATCGAACCATTTACCAGCAGGTTTGGAAATCTTGAAGGAAGTACAACTGGTTCTTTATGTCTGGCATCATAGTTGTCTTTGAAGTCGATAGTATTCTTTTTAATATCCTGAACAAGTTCCAGGGATATCTTAGACATACGGGCTTCAGTATAACGCATGGCTGCTGCCCCATCACCATCTAAGGAACCAAAGTTACCATGACCATCAACCAGTGGATAGCGGTAAGAGAAAGGCTGAGCCATTCTGACCATCGTATCATAGATAGCTGTATCACCATGAGGATGATATTTACCCATAACTTCGCCGACAATATTGGCGGATTTTACATGTGGTTTATCAGGTGTAAATCCAGCATCATACATTGCCCAGACTACTCTTCTATGTACTGGCTTCATGCCATCTCTTACATCCGGAAGAGCTCTATCGATTATTACGGACATGGAGTAAGACAGAAAGTCTTCTCGCATTTCTGAGGAAATATTTACTTCTTTAATGTTTCCATGATTGAAGAAACGATTATCCAGTTCTTTCATATTCCCTCCTTAAATATCCAGATTCTTTACAAAGTGGGCATTTTCTATAATGAAGTTCTTTCTAGGTTCAACTTCATCACCCATCAGCATTGAAAATACCTGATCGGCATCTATGGCATCTTCAATAGTTACACGTTTCAAAGTTCTTCTTTCCGGGTCCAGAGTTGTTTCCCAAAGCTGGGAAGCATCCATTTCACCAAGACCTTTGTAACGCTGTATATCATATTTTTCATCACCAAAGTCACGTTTAGCAATTTCCAGTTCCTCATCTGAGTAACAGTATCTTAGAGTTTTCTGTCCTTTGAAGAGTTTATATAGTGGAGGCATGGCAATATAGACATAACCTTCTTCAATCAGTGGTTTGAAGTATCGATATAAGAATGTCAGCATTAAAGTTGCGATATGTTGTCCATCGACATCGGCATCGGTCATGATGACAATCTTGTGATATCTTAGTTTAGATAAGTCTATTTCATTACCAAAGCCACAGCCAAAGGCTTTAATCATCATTCTGATTTCCGCATTATCCAGTATTCGGTTCATACGGGCTTTTTCGACATTAAGGACTTTACCTCTTAATGGCAGTATAGCCTGGAAGTTTGAATCACGGCCATTCTGAGCAGAACCGCCGGCGGAATTACCCTCGACGATATAGATTTCGCAGATTGAGGCATCTCTTGATGCACAGTCTTTTAATTTTGTAGGCAGATTTGATGAGCCAAAGTCATCTTTTCTTCTGACTGATTCTCTGGCCTTCTGGGCTGCGAGTCTTGCTTCGGAGGCTGATTTAGCCTTATCAATAATCAGTTTGGCAATATCCGGATTTTCCAGTAGATAGCGTTTCAGATACTCGCCAAATACCTTGTTTACTACTGGTTTAACTTCTGCATTGCCAAGTTTGCCTTTAGTCTGTCCTTCATATTGCGGGTCTGGATGTTTTACAGAAATAATGGCTGTCAGACCTTCTTTAAGATCATCCTGACGTATTGGTTCGTCATTTTCTTTAATCAGATTCTTATCTTTAGCGTAGGCATTGATTACTCTGGCCAGAGTCTGTCTGAAACCATCCAGATGAGTACCACCATCTGGTGTCAGAATATTGTTACAGAAGGCATAAGTTTTCTCGGTATATGAAGTGTTATACTGTAAAGCTGCCTCAACTGTAATATTGGTTTCCTTATCTTCTCCTTCACAATAAAGAATGTCTTCAAAGATTCTGGCTTCATTTTCATTCAGGAATTTAATGTACTCCTTAATACCTCCTTCATAACAGAAGGTATATGTTCCCTTATGTTCATCTTCCTTATTCCAGTTGAAAGTAAGTCTGATGCCCTTGTTCAGGAAAGCCATCTGGCGGATACGGTTATAAAGAGTTTCAAAGTTATAAACAGTTCCCTCTTTAAAAATTTCTTCATCAGCCTTAAAGCTTACAGCTGAACCGGTGTTAGAAAGATCGCAGGTGCCGATTTCTTTTAAGGCTTCCTTTACCTTGCCGCCGTCTTCAAACTTAATCTGATAGATTCTGCCATCTTTGCGTACAGTTACTACAAGCCACTTGGACAGGGCATTGACTACCGAGGCACCAACACCATGCAGACCGCCGGATACCTTGTAGGCACCGCCGCCAAACTTACCGCCGGCATGGAGCACTGTAAAAATGGTCTCTACAGTTGATTTACCGGTTTTGGGATGGATCTCGGTTGGCATGCCTCGGCCATTATCGACAACTGTTACCACATCTTTATCATCCACACTGACTTCAATATGTGAAGCATAGCCAGCCAGTGCTTCATCGACTGAATTATCGATTATTTCCCATACCAGATGGTGAAGTCCGGCAGCTGAGGTTGTGCCAATATACATTCCCGGTCTTTTTCTGACCGCTTCAAGTCCTTCCAGGACCTGTATATCTTCTGAAGTATAGTTGTCGTGTTTAATACTTGTATCAGCCATTTAATCCTCCCTGTAATCTAATAAGTTTATGTTTTTTTACATTAAGTAATGAATCTCCATTGGTGTCAGTAATAATAATCTGATGATCTTCCGGCAGAAAGTTAATCAGTCTTCTTTTGTTTTCCTGATCAAGCTCCGAAAGTACATCATCAAGCAGTATTATCGGTTTAATACCGCATATTTCATTGATATATCTTACAAGCGCAAACTTAAAGGAAATAAGTGTCATCCTTATCTGCCCCTGTGAGGCAATTTCACTTAGTTCATGATGGTTGAAAAGAAAATAGTAGTCATCATGATGAGGTCCCATCACTGCATAGTGATAGTTAAGATCTTTTTCCTTGCTTGAATTTAGAATTTTTAAAGTATCACCATCAATATTCTTCTTATATACCGCTTTAATTTCAATTTCCTGATTGGATATTTGTCTGTATATTTCACCTATACAGCCATTTACATAATTAAAGAACTTTTCTCTTTCCTGTATCAGAATTTCTATACAAGGTACCATCTGTTCATTAATAAGATTAAGATAGACATCATCAATACTGTTTTCTTTTAACAGTCTGTTCTTATCTTTAATCAGCTTGTTGAATTTCAACAGGGCATTCAGATAAGTCTTATTAATCTTGCCAAGCTCCAGATCAATCAGTTTTCTTCTTTCTCTGGGAGATGAATTGAAAAATTCAAGATCTGAGGGTTTAAACAGTATGGCGTTGATTCTGCCTATAAAATTTGAAGTTCGGGAAATAATTTCATCATTCACAAACAAGGACTTACCGTTTGAATTAAGTACAACCCGGTAAGTATTTCCATCGGCTACAATTTCAATACGGGCATAGTCTTCGTTGTGTTTAATCAGTGCAGAATCATCACTGGTACGAAAAGACTTAGTGTTGCTTGAGACAATAACTGATTCCAGAATATTGGTTTTCCCGCTTCCATTGGGGCCAGTGATTATGTTTATATTGGGATCTGGTTTAATCAGTATATTTGTATAATTGCGGTAATTATTTAAGCGAATACTTGTAATCAGCATATCTGATACTGATCTGAATTAACAGTTACTTTATCGCCTTTATATAGTTTGCGTCCCCGGCGGTTTTCATATTCTCCATTAACCATTATTTCATTAGTTAAAAGAAACATTTTGGCTTCTCCGCCTGTGCTTACAATATCGGCAATCTTCAGAAACTGTTCAAGTTTGATATATTCGGTATATATTTCTACTTTCTGCATAAAATTAATGACCCTATAAAATTATACCATTTTTTAGACTTTTAAGATACCACGTACACCTATATTCATTTAAATAAAAAAGCCCTCAAAGGGGCTAAAATCGATTATTCTGTTAATATGACCTGAAAGGAGATACCAGCTGAAGCAGATTTTTATTGGATTCTGTAGTCATCACGATAGGTTTCAGAGCTCCACAGAAACTTAGTATTACTTCATCTCCTTTTAAGGTATTCAAAGCATCCTGCAGGTAGTTGCCTCGACAGGTAATTTCCAGAGGATCACCGGTATAGGAAACAATACTCAGTGTTTCAAAAGAAGATGACTGAGCATTGAATGATGTAATATCCATTTTCTTAGAATTGATTGAAAGCTTAATGATATTTTTACCATCCATCTTAATAAAAGATGTACGGTCAATTGCGGACTTGAAATCATTTCTGTTTACTACCAGTGTCTGCATAAACGATGAAGGTATCAGTTTGGATACATTAGGAAATTCATCATCCAGAAGTCTTGTAAGTACCAGAGTATTGCCAAAGCCAAAGATAATTTTCTGATTATCAATTCTAATTTTTACGCTGTCTTCTTCATTAATTGAACTGTAGACATCATTAAGGTGTCTGGAAGGAATAGTTATATTGAAGTTTTCTTCATTTTCCAGTGTTACATTTCTGATTGCGACACGGTAGGAATCAGAAGCTGAAACTCTGAGATTATGCCCTTCTGCCTTAAAGTTGACACCGGTAAGTACTGGTCTTACCACTGAGTCTGAACAGGCAAAGATAGTATCATCAATTACTTCTTTTAAAATCTTGCCTTCTATCACAAACGGTTCGCTGTTGCAGCTGAAGTCAATACGCGGATATTCGGCTGCATCAATGCAGTTAAGTTTAAACTGTGAACTGCCGGCAGATATACCAATAATTGAACCATCTACTGTTTCAATACTGATCTGTGAACCTGGTATCTTTCTTACTATTTCTGTCAGGTACTTGGAGTCCAGGACAACTTTGCCTTCTTCTATAATTTCAAGAATATTGTCTATATTGTTATTAAGTTCGGTTCTGATAGAAATATTTGAATCAGAAGAGATCAGAATTATTGAGTTTTCTTGTACTTCCAGATAGATTCCATTTAAGACTGGAAGAGGAGTGTTGGGTGATAATGCCTTATTGGAAATTACCAGGGCATCTAGAAATGCTTTTTTGTTTATTTTAAAATTCATGCGCAGCTCCTTTTTGTTTTATATATATTATCTTATTATTATTAGGACTGTGGAAAATGTGGAAAAGTCCAGAAGTCCTTTAATAATAAGCACTTTTTGAATAATCCGATGTGGAAAAATTGTTGAGAAAATTGTGTATTACTTAAGTCTGATTTCCAGATCTCGAATAGCTTCCATATAAAGAGTATCGGTTTTAAGCATCTTTTCTATCTTGCGACAGGAATTGATGATGGTTGAATGATCTCTACCACCAAACTCTGCACCGATTTTATCATATGGAGCATCCAGCAGCTTTCGGCACAGATATATCGCGATATGTCTTGCGTTGGCGATATTTTTGGTTCTTACCGAACCTGTCAGCTGCTGCTTATTGAGATGGTAGTAATCACAGACTACTTTTTTAATTTTAGTGATTGTCAGTTCTGAGTTATTCTCAACTATCTGATCCTTAAAGGCATCAATAGCGGTAGTCATAGAAATATGATCTTTATCTTCTGACCAGTTTATCGAATAGAATAATAATCTGTTTATAGCCCCTTCCAGACTTCTTACATCCTGTGAGAAGTTGGTAGCGATATAGGCTATGACATCATCATCAATCTGCTGAGAAATAGTGATATTGTTCTTAATTTTCATTTTGACAATATCCACCGCTGTTTCATATTCCGGTGCCACAATGTTAACCGTCAGACCCTGATTGAATCGGGTAACCAGTCTCTCCTCCAGACCCTTGATGTCATCTGGTGACTGGTCAGAGGTAACTACTATCTGTTTACGGTTATTTACCAGTTCATTAAAAATAGTAAAGAAAAGCTCATGTGACTTAGTCTTGTTGGCCAGAAACTGTACATCATCTACTAAAAGTAAATCTACATTTTTAAATTCATCCTTGAGTTCATCATAGGCATTCTCTTTTTTAGCCTTGAATACATCATCTACGAAATCTGATGCAGTCAGAAAACCGATAACCTTATCTGGATAAAGTTCCCTTACCTTATTACCTATGGCATTTAAAAGATGAGTCTTGCCTATGCCGCTTGAACCATAGATAAAAAGCGGATTATAGATGACACCTGGATTATTCGCAACATAAAATGCTGCCACCTGAGCCTGAAGATTGCTGCGTCCAATGACAAAGTTCTCAAAAGTCTGATTTTTATCCAGGTCTCTGGTCAGGAACATATTTGTGCTGGCTGCCTTTGCAGCTGGCTGAACTTTGTTTTCCTGTTCAATTTCGATATCAAAAATAGAGCCTGCAGTTTTCTGAAGGCAGTCCTGAATAAGTGTTTTAAAGTCGTTCATCACGACAAGATATATAAAGCCTGGTACGACTATCTTAGCTGTTTTGCCATCCAGATCAGCCAGTTTTGATCCCGAGAAGTATTCCAGTACATCCTCTGGTACCTGATTTGATGAGCTGATCAAAGCTAAGGTATCACCCCAGATTTTCTGCAGTAAAAAGTTGTTGTTTCCCATAAATATCCCTTAATGTACGTTTATTATATTTTAGAGTTTTCCACAATTCAAATTCATAACAATGTAAGTTTTCCACAATCCACAATGAAATAATTTACAAATGCTTTAATTTAGTAGAGATAATAGACTTTTCCACAGTTTTCCACAATTTATAAGTTGTTGATAAATAGTGGAAAATATTGTCAACAAAGCTTTCAACTGTGGATAAGTGTTGAAAATTCAGCTTTTTAACAGATAAATGTTAACAGTTTTTAAACAAATAAAGCCTTAATGATGCCATAAACAGAACTTTTTAACTTTTCCACAATTTGTGGATAAATAATAACTTTAAGTGTTGAAAAACGAAGTGTAGATATATAATTTACTCATGAACAGGAAACAGCTGACCACTATAACCAATATGTGTCTGGTCTATTCAGGGGATAAGATACTGGTCCAGGAAAGAAACAAAAAAGACTGGCCAGGATTAACCTTTCCAGGTGGACATGTGGAAAAAGGTGAAAATTTCATTGCCTCGGTAATAAGAGAAGTAAAAGAAGAAACGGGACTGACAATTCACAATCCTCTTCTATGTGGCATGGAAGAATATAAAGTGGACAACAATGATGAAAGATATATTATGCTGTTCTATAAGACTGATAAGTTTGAAGGAGAACTTAAGTCTTCAAAGGAAGGCAAGGTTTTCTGGATCAACAAGGATGATCTGCCTAATTATGAACTGTCTTTGGATTTAGACAGAATCTATCAGATTATGACTGATGACAGGCTTTCTGAACTGATTTATGAGTTTAGAGATGGAGAATATATATCATATATAAGATAAGGAGAATAATATGTATAAAACTGCTGATTTACTTGATTTAAACCACACTATCGCCAAAGATTATCTTGAACAGTTTGAATATCCCTGGGAAGCTTTCAAGGGTATCAAGGAACTCATACTGACTCTGGGTCCTAAACTGAATAAAGATGAATTTGATGAAGTAAAGGAAAATGTCTGGGTTCATAAAACTGCTACAGTATTTGAATCAGCCTATCTGGGTGCACCTTGTATCATTGGTGCAAATACCGAGGTCAGACACTGTGCCTTTATCAGAGGATCAGCTCTGGTTGGAGAAAACTGTGTTGTGGGAAATTCCTGCGAGCTTAAGAATGTAATACTGTTTGATAATGTGCAGACCCCTCACTATAACTATGTAGGAGATTCTATTCTGGGCTATAAATCCCATATGGGTGCCGGATCGATTACTTCAAATGTAAAATCTGATAAAAAGCTCGTTATTGTCCATAATGGTGATGAAAATATTGAAACCGGCATCAAGAAATTCGGTGCAGTACTTGGCGACTATGTCGAAGTTGGCTGTAACTCAGTTCTGAATCCAGGTACAGTGGTTGGCAGAAATTCCAATATCTACCCTACTTCCTGTGTAAGAGGAGTTATTCCAGAGAATTCTATTCATAAGAATAATGGTACAGTAGTCACAAAGAAATAATGTAAACGTTTTCATAAAAAAAGTAAATATTTTCTATTGAAAAACACTAATCAGATATCTATAATAAAGAACAGAAAAAAGCCTTTAACTTAGTACGAGAGACTAAAAAGGATGTATATTTTAAGTATGCTTATTTAAAGTCTCTTTTACCGGAGACTTTTTTCTCAAATAAGGGAGAAAAAGAAAGTGAAAAAAGAAAACTCAAACAAACTGGCTGTCAAAATGATGGTAGCCCTCATTCTGGGACTTGTCTGTGGTGTTGGACTTATTGCCTTAAGAGAAAATCTCAATGCCTCAGGAAATGCCGATACCTGGAACACAATCAACTCAATATTTTTTGCGGATATATCAGCTGCCGGCAATGAACAGGCACTTGGTATCTTCTATATAATTGGACAGCTGTTTGTAAGAGCTTTACAGATAATTATTGTACCAATGGTATTTGTATCAATTGTACTGGCAATGGTAAAAATATCAGACTCAAGAAAGCTGGGAAGACTTTCATCAAAAACAATTGGCTGTTTCCTTCTGACTACTACTGTCTCACTGCTTATCGCCGGAATTGTTGGATTTACTGCCTATAAGCTTGGAGCTTTCTCCAATACACAGCTTGGGGATGTAGGAACTTCTACCGGTTCAACTGGATCAAATCCATTAATGATAATCCTGAATGCTGTGCCTTCCAATCTGACATCAGCTTTCTCAAATAATGGTGGTGTGCTGGCAATTGTAGTTATTGCGGTTGCGGTTGGTCTGGCAATCAATAATTCAAAAATGAAAATTGAAGTACTGGTTAAACTATGTGAAGAAGTTTCATCAATTATTACTACTGTATTATCATTTGTTGTAAATAAATTTGGACCTGTTGCCATTTTCTGTCTGCTTACAAGAACCTTCGCAGCCTATGGAATCAACTACCTGGCGCCAGCTGCTGCCTATGTGGTAATTACTACTGTACTGCTGCTGATAGTACTGACAGCAGGATACGGACTGTTTGTAAAGGCTGGTACTGGCTTAAGTGCAGGCAAATTTGTAAAGAAAATATCTAAAGTTGCGATGTTTGGCTTCTCTACTTCAAGCTCAGCTGCAACTCTTCCACTCAACCTGAAGACTACAACCGAAGAACTTGGTGTTCATGAAGAAGTTGCCTCATTTGTCCTGCCGCTTGGTATGACAGTAAATATGGATGGTACCGCCATCATGCAGGTAATCGCTGCAATCTTCATCGCAGCAGTTGGCGGATACGACATTTCTCTTGGTTCAGTATTCATGATTGGTATCCTGGCTCTTGTAGCTTCAATCGGTACACCTGCAGCCCCAGGAGCCGGTGCGGTCATCCTGTTTACTATCCTGTCTGGTATGGGTTATGGAAATGATATGGCACTTATGGCCTATACAATTATTCTGGCAATTAATCGTCCAATTGAAATGCTGGTAACATCATTAAATGTCGTAGGTGATTCTGCCTGTGCAATTGTTGTTGCCAACAGTGAAAATCAGCTGGATAAAGATGTATTCAACAAAGAATTAAATAAATAAATATAAATAGACAAAGATATCATTTATGATCAGTATCATCAATGATATCTTTTTTTGATACAATGATTCATATGAAAGAAATAATCAAAAGACATCTTAATCTTAAATATTTAATACCATTCATAGTTAATGAATTAATATTTATTGTATGTACACTGGTAGTATATATACTTTTTCAGAGCGAAAATTATTCACTGATGGATTTATTATCAACAATAGTCATACTGATATTTATGTATTTTTTCTTTAGAAAAGATTTTAAAGAAAAATCCTTAATATTAGATAAAGATATTTTAAGGTTAATAATAAAATACACAGTGTTATTATTCAGTTTAAATATAATCTGTACATTTATTGAAAACATTTTATCATCAATATTCAATGTAAGTCTGGACAGTACAAATCAGAGTATCATTATTGAAATGTTTTATTATAATTATCTGACTGTTTCCATATCTGCCATACTGGCAGGAATAACTGAAGAAATGCTCTATCGTTATTCGATATTTAAATTATTTAAAAACAGAAAACTGGCTTTTATTATGTCCTGGCTGATATTTGCCTTTGGTCATTTCTCTGGTTTTAATCCTGCCTCCTATATTTCAATGATAGGCTATCTGACATTATCTTTTGTCTTAACATATATTTACTATAAATATGATGATATAAGAATAGTCTGCGGTATTCATGTATTAAATAATACACTAGGTGTAATTGAAATGTTTATACTGCTGATTCTGTAAAAAATCAATTTCTATTTGTTTTAAAATGGTTGCAGTTGCGTGAGGCAACTGTATTTTTGTAGTAAATTGAAGTCATGAAAAAAATTATTATTCTGACTTTATGTCTTTTATCTGATCTGATTATTCTGAAAATTAATACCTTTTCAGAAATCTATATTGTTTCTTTAATTATCGATATTCTTTCTATTATCTGTATCTGTTCATTAATTTATTTATTCAAAAATAATAGAAAACTAAGTGTAACAGTACTTATCATATCTACTGTCTATTGTATTTCCCAGAATATCTATTATCTTTTCTTTAATTCTTTCTATTCATTAATGAATATGGCAAATGCATTGGATTTATCAGGTATAAAGATGAATCTGGTATCTAAACTTAATCCATCACTCATGCTGTACTTATTGCCGGTATTTATTTATCTGATTTATCTTAAATATGATGAAAGAAAAACGGTTCC
>JBJFHC010000091.1:0-17103 GCA_051893275.1 Erysipelotrichaceae bacterium
AGACTATCAAGTGCATTTATGCTTATTTCGGGGTGTGTTCAGTTAGAGTGGTGCATTAAGCCCCAAATCTCTAAGTTGAACCACCTAACCGGCCTCTTTTTTGTGCGTTTAATTCAACTTTTTTCTGATTTAGAAAATTTGGTTTTATCTTACAATTCAACTTTTTGACAAAATAAAAATTAGGTTTTTCCCTAATTTTTTACATAATTTTTTGCCTTCAATTCAACTTTTTTCCAAAAAATTTTTTTGGAGATTATTTAAAAAAAGCCGATTTTTCGGCTGTCTGGCAGGGGTGGAGAGGATCGAACTCCCATCAACGGTTTTGGAGACCGGTATGCTACCATTGTACCACACCCCTAGCACTATGAAATTCTATCATAGTGATGCCGATTTTGCAATTTTAATATTGAATTTTGTTTAGAACTTCCTTAGCTTTTTCTTCACCAAGCAGGTTTTTGATGATCAGCGAGGCAAATTCAATAGTACCACCCAAGCCAATGCCGGTGATAATCTTGCCATCCTGGTCAGCTTTTTTATTTGAAGAGTTTAAACCACATTCAAAGCCCGGGTAGCAGGTGAATCTGTTATCTTTCAGCAGACCCTTGTGGTTCAATATTGATGGTGCTGCACAGACGGCGGCTATCAGTCTATTGTTTAAGACAAAAGTATCAATGGCCTTTTGAACAAGTTCACTTGCTTCAAGATTTGGCGTACCTGGGATACCTCCTGGCAGGATTATACAGTCATAGTCAAGGATATCGGCATCTTTTAAGAGCTTGTGAGTTTTAAATGTTACATTATGGCTTGAGGTGATATATTCATCTAAGCCTAAAAGATCGGTATTGATACCTGCACGGGTTAAAAGGTCATAGGTTAACAGAGCTTCACATTCTTCAAGGCCCTGAGCACATAGGATTGCGGCTTTCATTTTTCTCCTCCTTAAATTTTCTTTTACTTAAATATTGTAGTAAAATTTAAAACATATGAAAAGAATTATGAATGTTTATGAAAGCGTTAGAGTTGCCATCAGAATATCATTTCTGGGTTTTGTGCTGATCGCTTTTGGTTTCCTGATTCAGAATGAATCGGTCAATATTTTCTATACTTTTAAAAATGTATTTATCTTGATGCTGGCGGAGGGCTGTCTGCAGCTGGGGAAGGCGATTATTATCAATCTGCCTTTAATATTTCTTTTGAATATCGTCTGTAAAAGAGCTAATTCAGCCTATCCGGTGTGTCTGGGAATTGTGGGCTATTTTGCCTTTCTGATTTCTACATCATTATTCGCACCAACTACTTTAGGTTCAACCGCCTATTCAACAGGTCTGGGTATTAATTCTATCTTTAATATGACCGGCAATTCGACCCGCTATCCTCTGGAGCTGGGCTTAATTACTTCGTTCCTGGTAGGCTATATTGTGCGTTTCTGTTTCATCAGATCAAGGCACAGATCTACTTTATCGATTCTTGGTTTTCTTAATAAGGATACGGCTGGCTTAATCTATACCATTGTGTTATGCACATTGTGTGGTATTGGGGTAGCCTACGTATGGCCTATTGCCTATACTTATATTCAGAAGCTGATTACATATATTGCCTCTGATATTCATGATCCAATCAGAATTGGTCTATATGGAGTTATGGACAGAGCTCTGTCAATGTTTTCACTGGGCAATATCATCCGTCAGCCATTCTGGTATACTTCGCTTGGCGGTTCTTTACAGACTCTGTCTGGTACATCAATTATTGGCGATGTCAATATCTGGGCTTATGCTAAGGAGATAGTGGTTAATTATGAGGGTGCCGGACGTTTTATTACGCCATATTATGTAATTAATATCTTTATGATACCTTTCTCAATACTGGGTACTTTCTTTTCAATAAACGAAAAGGGTGCCAGAAAGAAGCTGCTCTTTGGACTATCTGGTACAGCTTTTATATCAATAGTCTGTGGCAATCCTTTGCCTTTTGAGCTATTGACTTTGTTTACTGCGCCGTTATTATTGATTTTGTATCTGATAGTTGTGTTTATAGTGTTCTATGCTCTATCATATTTTGGCATCTATCTTGGTTCAAATATTGTATCAACATCGACAGCTACAGCCATGCCTGGCAATCTTCCAGATCTGATTATTAATCTGCGTGATATAAATCATTCTGAGACTCTGTTCAAAATTGTACTTGTCGGTTTAATTGCGGGTATAGCCTGTCTGATTGTGACTATGATATACTATCGCTTCCTGGCCTATGATCTGACTAAGTCCGGGGCAACAGAGGAATTTGCGCTCAATATTATTTCAGCGGTCGGTGGAAGAGACAATGTTGAGAAGTGTGGAGCCGGCATGTTTAGAATCTGCATCCATCTTAAAGATCTGGAACAGGTTAATATTGAGGAAATACAGGATTTAAGGATTAAGCGAGTATCGGAAACCATCTATGGTATAGATATTGAGTGTGGTACATCAGCCTATATCATATCAGGCAAAATAAATAAACTTATTCAATTGTAAATTGAAATATTTTATGATAAGATTATAAAGCGTTGACAGGAGGACTATATAAATGCCTAGAGAGGGTTTAACATTTAAGTGCACTGTTTGTGGTGAAGAAAACTACATCGGCACAAGAAATAAAAAGAAACATCCAGAAAAGATGGAAATCAAGAAGTATTGCCCTAGATGCAATAAGATGACTGTGCATAAGGAGAAGAAATAAGCTTAAGGGCTTATTTTTTTGATTATATGGAAGTTAAAAGATACGTAATGGGTATTTTTGCCACTAATACCTATATTTTAAGTAAAGATGATAAGGCAATAGTTATTGATCCGGCGGGCAAGGCTGAAAAAGTTATTTCACTGCTTGGTGATAAAAAGCTGCTGGCAGTTTTGCTGACCCATGGCCATTTTGACCATGTTAAGGCCGTGGATAACCTGTATAAGAAATATAAGTGTCCTGTCTATATTCATGAAGATGACGAAGCTTTATCAAGAGATCCAAGACAGGGGATGGTCTTTAATATTCCCAACAGTGCTCATATCAGTTCACCCGTTGTTCATTTAAGTCAGGGAAAGCTGAAAATAGATGATTTTGAGTTTGAAGTGATATTTACACCTGGTCATTCTAAGGGTTCTGTCTGTTATGTGATAGAGGACCATATATTTACCGGTGATACTCTGTTTCATCTCTCCTGTGGCCGAACTGATCTCTATGGGGGAAGTGACAGGGAACTTAAGTCGTCACTCAGGATTTTGAGGGAACTTGATGATAAACTGATTGTTCATCCCGGGCATGATGAGGAATCCAAAATTTTAATCGAAAAGCAGTATAATCCATACTTTTGAGTCATTTTTTTAAAGAAAATGACTCTTTTTTTGAAAAAAGTGAGGAATTTTCCATTTTTTTGACAATAACAATATTAGGAGGAAAAAATGGAAAAAAGATTATCCGCATTATTAAGGCTGGCAGTTAAGTCCAATGCCAGCGATATTCACCTGTCTTTGCGCTATGGTGAAGTTACTATTCAGATGCGCGTAGGTGGCGAACTTAAGAAAGTAAAACCCAGAATAGGGGATGACCGTCTGATACGCTATCTGCAGTATCTCTCAGATCTTGACATAGGTACTTCTATTGATCCCCAGACCGGGAAATTTGAATACTATATCGACGATGTACTTCTGTCACTTCGTTTTGCCGTCATTACAATGCCCGATAGAATTGATGGGGTACTTAGAATCATGAACAGTTCCTTAAGAATCGATGAGGAACATTTGTCCTCTCTATCGTGGCAGAATGAACTGTTTCATTCTCTGGTGAGAAGAGAAAACGGTCTGATTCTTTTCTCAGGAAAAACGGGAAGCGGGAAGACGACTACTCTCTATAATCTGCTTAAACAGGTGTCCTACAAAAAGATTTATACCATTGAAGACCCAATTGAAGTTTATGATGAAAATTTTGTGCAGCTTCAGGTAAACTCTACGGCCGGTTTAAACTATGACCACTATGTGCAGCAGGTTCTGCGCCATGACCCGGATATCATCATGATTGGGGAAATAAGAGATGAAAAAGCTGCCCGCATTGCGGTAGTGGCTGCCAATACCGGACATCTTGTCTTAAGCACCATCCATGCTTCGAGTGCTTCATCCATAATATCCCGCATGAGTGAGCTGGGAGTCAGGGAAGACCATCTCTATGAAGTACTTCTGTGTCTTTGTAATCAGAAGATGGTGAACAATGTAAACGGAGGTAAAACAGTTATCTATGAAATGATGGATGAAGATGAGATTGAATATTTCAGAAAATTTGGCCGAAACAGTGAGGATTTTGAAAGTGTTGAGAAACAGTATAGACAGGGTATTAAAGAAAATCGCTTCAAGATGGACAGTTAAACACTTCTCAGTCCAGGAACTGAATTATCTTAGTGAACTGCTTAATACCGACCTTCCTTTAAAGACCTGTCTTAAGCTTATTGAAAGCGATAATAATCAGAAAATAATCAGTTCTTTTATCTTAAGACTTGAACAGGGTGAACTTATAGAGGAAATAATAGGCGATTATCTGCCGGTTTCTATTTCGGCATATATTAAAGACCTTGTAAAGTCATTAAGTCTGAAGGAGGCTTTGAATCTGGCTTTACAGTTTGAACACAGGCGAAGCAGCAGTCTTAAAAAACTGCAGAAGGAGCTTGTCTATCCCATTGTGCTGCTTTTTGCGTCAATGACTGGCCTGTTTCTTTTTGACCGCTATGGTTTAAATTCAATAATTTCTCTTTTGAGACAGTTTAATACCGGTATTGGATCTTTTGTCTTTTTCAGGAGTCTTTTAAGGGTTATGGTTTATGTTCTTTATGTCGGTTTTATTATCTGTTCATTGCTGTTTCTTTATTTCAGGAAACCAAAGAGAATTGTGATGCTCTATGTGCTTATAAGTAAATATAAAGCCTTTAATATTGTAAAAAGCTATTTCTCGGCCGAGCTTGTATCAATGATGCTTATCTGCCGGAAAGCCGGTTTCCATACAAAACAGACTCTGGATATTTTAAGGTCTTTAAGTTCTGTTCCAGTCACAGCTTTCTTAAGTTTTCACTTAAGTAAAAAACTGGAAGAGGGAAAAAGTTTAAAGGAAGCCTTTGATCAGTCTTATTTTGATGATTCTCTTAAACGTTTTACTGGTGTAGCTGCCTATTCGCTTAATTATGATGCACTTATGGCTAATTACAGTGAGCTTCAGATGAAGAAGGTGGAAGACAGAATTCATTTTTATACAAAAATAGTTCAGTCAGTTTCCTATGCCATGATAGGTTTTGCGATTGTGTTTATCTATCAGGTACTTTTTCTGCCTATGCAGGCATTAATTAATTTTTAGAAAGGATTTTTATGAAACAGAAAGGATTTACTCTTTTAGAAATGATAGTGGTAGTTATGATAATTGCCGTACTTTTTCTTTTAACTATTCCCAATATTTCGGGCGTTATCGGCGTGGTAGACGATAAGGCCTGTGATGCTCTGACCAAAGTGGTGGATTCGGCAGCTGTGCAGTACCGTCTGAAATATGGACAGCTGCCTAACTCTGTCAGGGATCTTGTATCAGCTGGTTTTTTAAGCGAGGAGCAGATGAACTGTTCTAATGGAAACAGTATTTATTTTTCGGATGGGCATGCAGTACATGACTAAGAATAAGGGTTTTGCGCTTGTGGAGCTTTTAATAGTAATGATGATTATTGCCTCAATGTCACTGGTTTCTTTATCTTTTTATATTGAACCAGATTATGAATATCTGAATATGGCCAATGAACTGGTTAAGAATTCTGCTGATTCATTAATTAATAAGAAACAGACTGAAATTAATGGCTTTTATACAGCTTATCCTATCAGATTTAACACAAACGGCAATGTCAATATGGCACAGACCATCGAGTTTGATAATCACAATGTGGTGGTACACCTGGGAAATGGGTATTTTACAATTGATGAAAACTAAGGGCTTGTTAATGATTGATGCGCTTCTTTGCGTATTTGTCAGCTGTTTAATATCACTGCTATGCTGCTCACTGTTTTTTCTTAATGAATCATATCTTATAAGCTACGATGAGTATCAGAAAGAAATAAATGATGAATATGAACTGATTTATCAGAGTCTGGGAGAATGTGGAGAATGCATCATTCAGGATTTATTTCAGTAAGAACCGTAGTGGCTTTATGCATCGTTATGAGCGTTATGCCTATTGCGGTTAGCAGTATAGAACTTTTATCAAAGATTGAAGAACGTTATGATCTGATAAATGATGAACTTTGTCTATATCGTCTAAGAAGAATACTGCTTATAGCCTATGATGTTGAAATTGATGATTGTGTAATGAGCTTTGTTTATAAAGACAGCGAAAGACAGCTTTCGCTTGTCAATGGAAGGCTGGTTATGACACCGGGCTATCAGATGTTTCTGAATGATGTTGATTCACTTTATTTTAGAGAAAACGATGGATGTATTGAACTTGTTTATGAAAAAGATAATAAAGAATATAAAGTCGTGCTTTGTGAAGCAGAAGGGATTTGTATCGCAGACTTTTGTGATAATTCTGATGCTGACGATGAGCTATATAGTGATAATGAGTGAGGGTATAAAGACAAGTCTTAATGTGCTTGTATTGCTGAGGGAAAATGTTGCTGCATTTGAATATGAGGCAAACTATATTCATGATCTTAAATGTTATCTGATAAGTGGCGGTGATCTTGATGAATATGCGGAAGTAAGGCATTTTGATGGCGAATATTATTATCTTGATGGCTTTAAAATCAGGGTAAAAGAAGGAGTGATAATTGATTTCGAGTATGAATGATGTATAATCAAATAAGGCAAAGAAGGATTAAGTATTAAGGGGATTTTTAAAGAGAACTGCCGTCTGGTGCAAGGCAGTAAATGAAACTTAAGAAGATGGATCTGGAGCATTTCGATAGATATTTAAGTCGAAACGTAAGCTTGCGTTAAAAGCCTGAAGTTACAAATTAAGGTGGTACCGCGCATATTGCGCCCTTTATCACCTTTTTTATTTTGAGGAGGATTAAGTAAATGGAAGAAAAGAAGACTTATTATGTAACAACCCCAATTTATTATCCAAGTGATAATTTTCATGTTGGACACTGCTACACTACTGTAATTGCCGATGCTTTGGCCAGATATAAAAGACTTAGAGGCTATGATGTTTATTTTCTGACTGGTTCTGATGAACACGGCCAGAAGATTGAGGAAAGAGCCAAGGCTAAGGGCTGTTCACCAAAGGAATTTGTTGATCCGATTATTGATAATGCCAGGGACTTATGGAAGGCCTTAGATATCAGCTATGACAAATTCATCCGTACAACTGATGAGGAACATGTAAAGACCGTTCAGAAAATCTTTAAGAAACTATATGACCAGGGTGATATCTATAAGGGCTCCTATGAGGGCTGGTACTGTACGCCTTGTGAATCTTTCTGGACTGAATCCCAGCTTGTGGATGGCAAGTGTCCTGATTGTGGCCGAGAAGTTAAACTGACCAAGGAAGATGCCTACTTCCTGAAGCTGTCTAAATATCAGCCACAGCTGGAAGCCTATCTGAAGGAACATCCAGAGCTGATGCAGCCAGAAAGCCGCTACAATGAGATGTACAACAACTTCCTTAAGCCTGGCTTAAAGGATCTCTGTGTATCCAGATCTTCGGTTAAATGGGGCATTCCGGTAACTTTTGATGAGTCGCAGACTGTCTATGTCTGGATTGATGCGCTTTCTAACTATATTTCCGCTTTAGGCTATGACTCTGATAATGATGAGCTGTTCAGGAAATTCTGGCCAGCTGATCTGCACCTGGTTGGCAAGGAAATTTTCCGTTTCCATACCATTATCTGGCCTATTATGCTGATTGCCCTGGGCCTGCCTTTGCCTAAGAAGGTTTATGGCCATGGCTGGCTGACAATGGGTGGCGGCAAGATTTCCAAGTCTAAAGGAAACTACAAGGATCCTAGAGAATTCATTAAGGATTATGGAACAGATACCCTGAGATATTTCCTTTTATCGGAAGTACCTTTTGGTTCAGATGGCAATTTCTCCGAACTCTTAATGGTTGAAAGAAGAAATTCAGATTTATGTAATGTGCTGGGCAATCTGGTTAACCGTACAATCGCAATGACTAATAAGTATTTTGGTGGCACAGTAGCTAAAAACGTCAATCTGACTGATCTGGATAATGAAGTAATTTCTTTCTTAAATAAGATGGATGAAGAAGTCGACGCAAAGGTTGAGGCCTTAAATATCCCTAATGCTCTGGCTTTAATCTTTTCAAGACTGGAAAGACTTAATAAATATATTGATGAAACTGCACCTTGGGCTTTAGCCAAGGATGAGGCTAATAAGGGGCGTCTGAATGATGTTCTATATACTATTCTTGAAGGTATCAGACTCTGTGCTGTAGAGCTGGAAGCCTTTATTCCTTCTACATCTAAACGTATTTTTGAACAGCTTGGTGTAAATGATGCCTCATTTGATAATAATTCATTTGGCTATGTTAATGAATATACAGTAACTTCAAAGCCAGAGATTCTGTTTAATAGAATTGATGAAAAAGAACTGGCCAAGAAGATTGAAGAAGAAAATAAAGAGCCTGAAGTAGTTATTGAAAAAACTCCAGAAATTACTATCGATGACTTCGCTAAAGTTGAACTTAAAGTAGGTGAAGTACTTGAATGCCATAAACATCCAAAGGCTGATAAACTGCTTGTTGAAAAGGTAGACCTGGGAAATGGTGATATCCGTCAGATTGTTTCTGGCATCGCAGCCTACTACAGGCCAGAAGAAATGGTGGGCAAAAAGGTGATAGTTGTATCTAATCTCAAGGAGGCAAATCTGCGTGGTGAAAAGTCTCAGGGCATGCTGCTTTGCGCAGAAAATGGTGACAAGGTAGAACTTATTACTTCAGCACTGGAAAAGGGTTCTAAAGTCAGATAATTATTATGAAATATATTGCGATTTTTGTCTGCAAAATATTAAGACTGGTGGGGAAGCTTGTTCATAAAGGTTCCTCCCTGCCAGGCCAGGTGGCTTTAAAAATAGATCCCAAAATTCTGTCTAAAATAAAGCTTCCTGAATATGTAGTGGCTGTATCTGGCTCTAATGGCAAGACTTCGACAGTTGAAATGATTGAACAGGTTTTAAGTTCAACCGGCTATAAGGTAGCCTATAACGCTGAAGGTTCCAATCAGATAGAGGGAGTTACTACTCTGATTCTTGATAACTGTACATTATCCGGTAAATGTAAAGCTGATATACTGCTGCTGGAATCAGATGAAAGATATGCGCGCTTTTCATTTAAACAGATAGTGCCAACCCATTTTGTCCTGACCAATCTTTATCGTGACCAGCTTACCAGAAATGGTAATCCGGAGTGGATATATAAGTGCCTGAAAGAGGCAATACATTCAGAAACTGAGCTTCTTTTAAATGGCGATGATCCTCTGGTTTCCCTTTTTGGCAAAGATCATGAAAATACTATCTATTTTGGTATTGATAAGTTTACTGAAGGTAATATCGGTATCTATGATGATGGAGCCTATTGCCCTAACTGTAAGTCAAAAATGAAATATGCCTATCGTCACTATGGCAATGTCGGCAGTTTTGAATGTACAGAGTGTGGCTATAGGCATTCAGAGCTTAAATATCATATTACAGCCGTAAATCTTGATGAAGGCTATCTGGAGATAGAAAACAGCTGCCGCATTGATCTGGCCCTTAAGTCTATTTATAATGCCTATAATATTCTGGCGGCCTACAGTTTATGCAGAGAACTTGGTGTAAGCAGTGAAAAAATTGTTTCAAGTCTTAACAACTATGTTCTAAAAAACGGCAGGGTAGTAAGACTGAAAAAAGGCAATAATGAAGGAATGCTGTTAATCTCCAAACATGAGAACTCTACATCCTATAATCAGACTATATCGGTTATTGCCAGTGAAAAAAAGAAACTGAATGTCATTATTCTGGTTGATGCCATTTCCCGGAAGTATTTCACTTCTGAAACTTCATGGCTATGGGATATTGATTTCCATGGTTTAAACAGGGAACATATCGACAGAATTATTCTGACTGGTCTATATGCCTATGATCTGGCCTTGCGTTTTGAATATACTGATATTGATCAAAATAAAATAATCGTCGAACCAGATATGGATAAGGGTTTTGATTATCTGAAAGAGGGCAACAATTCTTTCTATGTAATAACCTGTTTCTCGGATGCTCAGAAAGTCTTTGACAGATGCGAGGTGACAAATGATTAAAATACTTCATTTATATCATGATTTATTAAATCTATATGGTGAATATGGCAATATCTCGATACTGAAGAAGCATATTTTAGACCAGGGAGAAGAAGTAACAGTTGATTATAAAACAATCGGTGATGACTTCAGCTTTGAGGACTATGACTTCATTTATTCCGGTGCTGGTCTTGAATCTAATACTATGGTGGCTTTAAGAGATATCATGAAAAGAAAAGACAGCTTAAAGAAAGCCATAGAACTGAATAAATTTATCCTGTTTACCGGAAGCTCCTATGAGCTGCTGAGTGAATCCATCGATGATGGAGAAGCTTTAAAGCTTATTCCGGTAAAAACCGTACATACAGACAGACGTCTTTCGGGTGATGTGGTAGTAAAATCGGCTGACTTTGGTGAACTGGTGGGTTTTATTAATAAGTCCACCGAGATTAAACAGGATGATGGCCTTTTTGAATATGTCTTTAAGGATGAAGGACTGAAAAACGAATCTGAGAAAGAGGGATATCGTCTTAACAATCTGATCGGTACGGAAATTATTGGTCCGATACTGGTAAAGAATCCAGTGTTATTAAATTATTATGTGAAGTCACTTGTCAGAAACTACAAGCCAAAAGAATACTGTTATGAAGAAAAAGCCTACGAGATTACTCTTGAGGCCTTAAAGAAGCGAATTAAATAATTCATTCAGTGAATTAAGATATTCATCGATATCTTCAATATTGAGGTAGGAAACAATTATCTGTTTGGTATCAATATAGTTATGATAGTAGTGTGAAAGAGTATGGGTCTTTAGATTCATGCTCTTTATTTTTATTTCTAGTTCTTTATCCTCTATGTCAAAACTGTGTTTAATGATAAAGTGCAGGCCGGAATCAGCCTCAATTATTTTCAGTCTGTATTTTTTAATTATAGGTTTAAGCTTGTTTAAAAGTTCATCATGAATCAGACGGTATTTCTTGCGCATTTTGCTGATATGACTTTCAAAATGTCCTTCATAGATAAAAAGAGCCAGTACTTTCTGTTCCAGTATAGAAACGGTGTTGTGCATAAAGGACATTTTATTGATAAAGTCATTCAGAATAGAATCTGGAAGTACCATATAGGCGATACGGATATTTTTGCCCAGAGTAAAAGTAAAGGTATTCATATAGATGGTATGGCCACTGCCATCCAGTGCATAGATAGGTGGTATGGGCTTTGAATTAAATCTGAACTCCGAGTCATAGTCATCCTCAATGATAAAACTATTATTATTTCTGGCGTAACTTAAAAGTTCCATTCTTCTTTTAAGGGGCATAGTAATACCGGTAGGGAAGTGATGGGCAGGGGAGATATGGATAACATCGGCTTCTGTCTTGCCAAGTTCCCTGATACTTATCCCTTCCTTGTCTAAAGGAATATAATTCAGTTTAACATCGTTGAGTTCATAGATTCTGGCCATTGAAAGATGCCCAGGATCTTCAATCACAAATGCTGACTTTCGGCCAAAATAGTTTATGAGTACGGAATAGAGATATTCACTTCCCGAACCAATAAAAATGGAGTCGGGATTTACACTGAGATTATGGAAATCTTTGAGATGTCTGGCTATCGCAATTCTAAGATTACTGTCGCCATTAAAGGGCACATCGCAGATATTGTCTTTGCCGATGATTCTTCTGGACAGCCTGTTCCAGATTCCATAAGGGAAATCGGTATTTTTTATCTGTTTTTCTTCAATCAGACATAAGGTATTGTTATTTTCTTTTTTATAAACGGATAGATTAGATATATTTTCTGTGAAGTATCCTTTTTTCTCAACTGATCGGATATATCCTTCGATTATCAGCTGATTATAGGCGGTTTCAACCGTAATCAGCGATATTTTAAGCTGTCTGGCCAGATTTCTTTTGGAAGGCAGTTTTTCATCTGGTTTAATATTGCCACTCAGAATGTCTTCTTTAATGAAGGAATACAGGTATTCATAAAGCGGTTTTTCTTTTTTGTCTGGAAAGTTGTAGGTAAGCATAATCTGATCCTATTAAATTGTTTAAAACTGACTATTTTATTAAGTCCAATATTATTCTATACTAATTCTGTTCTTAAAGGAGATTAAAGTTATGAAGAATAAACAGGTTTTCAGAATTACAATGACAGCCCTGATGGCGGCTTTATGCTATGTAGGTTTCAGCTACATTAAATTTGATATACCGGTTGGACCTACCTGGACGACTATCCATCTGGGCAATACATTCTGTGCACTGGCAGCCTTACTGTTAGGGGGAATTTATGGAGGCGCAGCAGGGGCAATTGGTATGTCAATTGGTGATCTTCTCGATCCAAAATATGTATTATATGCACCTAGAACTATTTTATTGAAGATGCTCATGGGTTTTATTGTTGGTACTGTTGCCCACAAGGTATTTAAGATTGCATCTGAAAATACTGAAAAAAGAGCCCTGAAAGTATATCTGTCAGTAGCTTCAGGAATGCTGGTAAATATTATGATTGAACCCTGCATCAACTATCTGTTCTATAAGTTTGTGCTCAATGCACCAGACAAGGTGGCTACAGCTTTTGCGGGAGTTAAATTTTTATCCTACACAATCAACGCAGTATTTGCTATAATAATAGGCGGTACGATATACCTTGCAATCTATTCCCGTATGAAGAACTCAACAGTCTTCAAAGATATGCTTGGTGAGAAGTACTAGGATCATTTAAGTTCACTCCTTTCTATTCACAATATAGCTTAAATGATTCTGGGGGCGAGAGCCCCTTTTTTCTTTTTTCTGATACAATATTTTCATGAAATATACGTTTTCGCAAATGGTTTCTATAAGTGGTGTAAGACCCGATACCTTGCGCTACTATGAACAGGTTGGACTTATTCAGATTAAAAGAGATGATAAGGGCTATCGTTATTTTGATGATCTGGATTTAAGAAATATTCAGTTTCTGAAAATGTTCCGCAATTCTGGCTGCTCAATTGAGATGTGCAGGAAGCTTCTGGAAACGGAAAGTCTTGATGGTTTTGCGGATATAGTTGATGAAAGACTGAAACAGCTGCATGTTGAAGAGCTGAAACTAAGTAAACAGAAAGAACTGATGGAGGGCTACAGACATAATATTGATCTGTTTAACAGTAATGCTGATAATTATCGCTGCCTTCCGGATTTATATTTGATACCCAATGGAACTGATGAAAAACTCTTTGCGGATTTATGTCGTCTTATTCCTATAACCAGATTCTATAAGCGTATTATAGTTAATGATGTGATAAAAAATGAAGATGGTATTGCCCTGCCGGCTAAAGAGGCTGAAGATTTAGGCATCAGTACCGAGGGCTTAATTCTTCTTGAATCAAGAAAATATTTTTCCATTGTTTCTAAAAAAGATGATGAATCAGACTTTAATTTGGCTGATATGCAAAAAATATTAGAATTACTAAACAGTAAAAGTCTAATTTTAGATGGCGATATTATCGGAAATATAATCTGTTCAAAAAAAGAGAAGGATTCTATATCCTGGTATTATCAGTTAAATATACCATTTATTCCAGATTAATGTGGAAAAAAACTGTTTGGAGATACGGGGTAAATAGTGTTATATTAATTATGCAGCACATTTTGTGATGCATTCCTTGACTCGGGGGGTGGCTTGCCACCCCTTCTTTTTTACTTTAAAAAAAGCTTAGCTGATAAATTCAGCTAAGCTGTCTACTTCTTCATGGCTTTTGATAATATATATATTTTTATCTTTATGTTCTTTAAGCAATTCTTCTATTTTGTCTTTAAAGTTATTGTTAAAGTTTAAGATATAGCTGTAAAACTCTTCGTCTCCTTCTTCTTCAATCCAGGGAAAGTCTTCTCTTTTAATGCCGATACGGCTCTTGGCACCTTGAAGACACACTTCGACTGGCAGATCAAAGTAAAAGACTGTGTCGCATCTTTCAATTCTGTCTTTGATATTGTTAAAGTAACAGCCATCAATAATCCATCTGTCAGTTCTGGTTATTTCATCAATTCTTTTATTGAATTCTTCCTGAGTCAGGTCTGTTTTGTCTGGCAGATGATAGATGTTATCCAGATAATACAGCGGAAGTTTTGTTTTGTCTCTAAGTTTACGGGCAAAAGTTGATTTGCCTGAGCCTGGGCAGCCGATAATAATTACTTTGTTCATAGGTTTAAAATAAAAATGGTCCCCGAGGCCGGGCTCGAACCGGCATGAATTGCTTCACACGATTTTGAGTCGTGCGCGTCTGCCAATTCCGCCACTCGGGGAACACGACAATTATTTTAACATAATTATCTGATAAAATGTAGGTAATGAATCTAAATGAACTTAAATTAACCGATAGACGAAAAGAAATATGCCAAAGACTGAATCTAAATGATTCACATGATATTCTGCATTATTATCCCTACCGATATGAAAACTATCAGATTATTCCCTATAAGAATTTTAAGGAAGGCATGAATGTCTTTTTTGAGGGAGAACTATTAAGTTCGCCTTATGTTTACCGCTATGGCAGTAAGCGTTCAGTTACCAGATTTAAAGTGCTTTATGAAGAGGAAGAACTTTTTATTACTATCTATAACCGTCCCTGGGTTAATAATCTGCGTACTGGTTCTAAGATCATAATACATGGAAAATATGAGGGCAAGAATAATGTTACGGCAATGAATTATTATCTGAAGAATATTGATGAAGTAATGGGCATTAAGGCGTTCTATAGTCTTAAGGAAGGTATTTCCAACAATGATATTGAGAAGATTGTTTCTATTGTCTTAAATAAGGCAAGAGATGAAGAAAGTGATGATATTCCTGAATATTTTAAGGAAAAGCATAAGCTTCTGTCTTTGAAAGAGGCTTTAATCAATATTCATCGGCCCATAGATGAAATGAGTCTGAGAAAGGCTTTAAGCCGTCTGAAATATGAGGAGTTTCTTAATTTCTACAGCTGTCTTTTCTATCTGAAGAAAAGTGATAATACCGATATTGATTATTCCAAGAATTTTGATGATATTAAAGTACAGGAATTCATGGCTTCTTTTCCTTTTGAATTCACCAAAGATCAGAATACTGCAATAAGCGAGATACTGAATGACCTAAAGTCAAAAAAACCGATGGACAGACTGCTGGAAGGTGAGGTGGGATCGGGCAAAACAGCGGTGGCTGAGGTTGCCTGTTATGCTGCCTTTTTAAGCGGATATCAGAGTGCCCTGATGGCACCAACGGAGATACTGGCATATCAGCACTATCAGGATTTTAAGAAGAGAATGAAGGATGTAAATATAGAATTGCTTAGTTCTTCAGCTGAAAATAAGGAAGAGATAAAGAATAGAATCAGAAATGGTGAAGCTGATATAGTAATCGGCACGCATTCCTTGTTTTATGAAGATGTTGTGTTTAAGAATCTGGGCCTGGTGATTGCCGATGAGCAGCAGCGTTTTGGGGTTAATCAAAGAAAACTTTTAAGACAAAAGGGTGAAAAATGTGATCTTCTTCTCATGTCAGCTACTCCTATTCCCCGAACTCTGGCTTCAGCTGTCTATGGTGACAAAGATGTTTCTATTATTGAAACCCTGCCAAAAGGCAGAAAGGGCTGCCGAACTTATCTTTTGAAGAAGAATTCCATAGCTGATAAACTTGATGAAGTTAAGCAGGAATTAAAAAAGGGCAGACAGGTTTATATAGTATGCGCTTCTATTGATAAGAATGATGAATATAAGGCCAAGGATGTTAATGGCATATATAAATCATTAGTCAACGTTCTTAAGCCTTACAGCCTGGGACTGCTCCATGGCAAGATGTCGGCCGAAGATAAAAGTCAGGTAATGAATGATTTTGCGGATAATAAAATAAATGTGCTTGTCTGTACTACGGTAGTAGAAGTCGGCATATCAGTAGCCAATGCCACGATGATGATAGTCTATGATGCTGACCGTTTCGGTTTAAGTCAGCTCCATCAGCTAAGGGGCCGCGTTCAAAGAGGTGATATTGAGGGCACATGTTATCTTCTTAGCGACTGCAAAGATGATAAGGTGATTGAGAGACTTAATGTCTTATGTAAAACCAATAATGGCTTTGAAATTGCCTCGGAGGATTTAAGGCTCAGGGGTCCTGGAGATATGCTGGGCACCAGGCAGAGTGGTCTTCCAGCCTTTGTGCTTGGCAACATTGTTGAGGACACTAAGTTTATTGAGGCAGCTAAAAAAGATGCCCGAGAAATAATGGAAAGGCCTGAGGATTTTAAGGACTATTTGGAAAAAATCACCAAGATGGCCTCTAATCTTGATACAGATTAAGATATAATAGCTTTATGAGTATTTTTGATTTTTTAGATGACAACGGAATAGTTTATCATGATGAAACCCTGATCGATCAGGCTTTTACGCATTCTTCCTATGTCAATGAGCATAAAAAAGATAATTCACACGACAATGAAAGACTGGAGTTTATGGGGGACGCAGTGCTGCAGATTTATTCTGCCAAATGTCTTTACAACATTAATCCGCCTTTAAAAGAAGGTCTGATGTCGACAAGAAGAGCCAATCTGGTCTGCGAGAAGACACTGGCGGAAATAGCCCGTGAATTTGAACTGAACAGTTTTCTGAAACTTGGTCAGGGTGAAGAAAGAAATGGTGGCCGTGACAAGGATTCCATTATTGCCGATATGGTGGAGGCTTTTATTGGCGCAATCTATTTAGATACCGATATCGATAACAGTTTTAAGCTTTTAGATCTGCTTTATACTGACCGCTTTGAAATGATGGATGAAAAGACTTTTGACTATAAGACCAGATTGCAGGAATATGTCCAGGCT
>JBJFHC010000092.1:0-4103 GCA_051893275.1 Erysipelotrichaceae bacterium
TTTATAGTCATTTTTGCCCCGTTTGATTCTTGACATATTAAAAGCCGAATTTAATCGGCTTACTTTAATATATTCTCAAGATTCTTACTGATTTCGCTTAACTGGGCAATAAATATATCCCTTGTTTCTTCCTTTAATCCCACTTCATTCAGAATGGCATTAATCCTGAATACTATCTCTTCAGCTACCTGTTTACCTTTATCAGTAAGTATTAAGGGATAGCGGTACTTCTTATTATCTGTACCCTGACTTACAAGATAGCCATTTTCCTCCAGATATTCCAGAGCTCTGGATACAGCCGCCTTGTCTTCCTCCATTTTCTGATAGAGTCTGGATGCAGTTATGTTTTCATTTAAATAAATATAGTAAAGACAGGTGGTATGAACTGATCTTAGACCATATTTCTCCATTTCCCTGTTCTTTATTTTTCTGATGTTACGGTTAATTCGATTAATTAAAACCGTAAAAGTCTCAAAACGGTCTGTCATATTACTTCTTAAAGAAAGCTACCGCAATAGCTCCAGGACCAGCATGTGTACCGATAACTGAGCCTACAGAAGTATATCTTACTTCCTTTAGGCCCTCTTGCCAGATATGCTTAGAATCTTCAATGTATTTTCTTAACATATCATCATTGGTACCTGTATAGCCCAATAATACCGGCTTAGTAAAATCTACACCGCCATTTTTTTTAATTTCCTGAATCAGATAGTTATTACCCTGCTTAGAACCTCTGGCCTTGCCAAGAATCTTTATTTCGCCATCTTCAATAGCCAGTACCGGCTTAATGTTAAACAGGGTACCGGCAATCGCAATGGCTGAAGAAATTCTGCCACCCTTCTTAAGATATTCAAGTGTATCAACCAGAGCCACAAGCACAATCTTCTTCTTGTCCTCTTCAAGCTTTGCGGCAATAGTCTGAGCATCCAAACCTTCTTCTGCGTAGCGTACAGCCAGTTCAACCAGCACTGATGCACCAACAGTAACACTGGTTGAGTCCACAACATAAATGTTGTCATATTCACTCTCGGCAATCCTGGCTGACTGATAAGTACCTGAAAGATTGGAAGCCAGAGTTATACATACTGCGCTATCCTTAGGATCGATTTTAGAAAACACCTTATCAAAATCAGCCGGTGTTGCCTGGGATGTAGTTGGCATTTCATCGCTTTCAATAAGCTTGTTGTAGAAAGTATTGTTGTCGATGGTTACCTTATCTATATATTCCTCTTTACCAAAACGTACAGTCAGCGGTACTACCTGTACCTTTGATAAAGTATCTTTTAATAAATCAGCAGTAGAGTCACAAATAATCTTAACTGTCATATATCCTCCTTGTTGATAAATCAACATGCTCTAGTATAACAGTCATCTGTTGATAAATCAACATCTTTTAGTCCGTACTTTTTTTATAATATCCCCCTGCCTTAACCAAAAACGTGTTGACTGCACCTATGGTGCAATCTTATAAAGAAAATAAGACCAGGAGGATAATAGAATGTACTGTAAAAAATGTGGAAAACAGATTCCAGATAATTCAAAATTCTGCCCGGAATGCGGCAGCTCTTTAGAAGAAAACAACAATGTAAAAACCATGCACCTCAAATGTTCAAACTGCGGGGCAGATATGGAAGTCAATGAAGAAACTAATGAAGTATACTGTTCTTATTGTGGAACTAAACAGCTTATACTCGATCCAGAACTGATAAAAGCCAGAAACAGTAAGGAAATAGAACTGGAAAAAATAAAAAGTGAAGAAAGAAAACAGACAAGAAAGGACAAAGCAGATGAACTGAAAAGCTACAGAAAAGGCAAACTCTCAAAATTCACAATCATTACCGCTGTATTATGCCTGATCTTTGGTTTTATGGCCTTTAAGTCCAGACATTATCTATCTGGCATTATAGCCATTATTCAGATTGCATTATTTTCTGTTTCATGGCTCTCTGGTATGCAGATTATTAAGCCCAGGATTAAAAATATCCATATAGCCCTATCAGCATTAGCTTTTATCCTGATTATTCCTTTCTTTTTTGCCAATAATATCAAAGTCTATGAAAAACTAGACTGGCCAGGCTCTGGCATAGCTCAGGTCTTGCCAGATCCAAAACAGAAGCATGGTGAAGTATCTACCTATAATAATGACAGAATGTATGCCACCATCTATAAAACCGAACAGAAAGATTATGAAAAATATCTTGATAAATGTATTGATTCAGGCTTTATCATTGAAGCTAAAACATCCAGTTATTCCTATGAAGCCTTTAATGAAGAAGGCTATAAACTGGATCTTACTCTTTACTCTGATTTCTATACAATCGCTCTTGATGCACCAATAGAAGCCAAAGAATTCACCTGGCCTCAAAGTGAACTGGTAAAACTGCTGCCTGTGCCTTCTTCAAATAAAGGAATTATAAATTATGAATACGAAACCAGTTTCTCTATAGATATAGCTGAAACCCCATATGAAGAATATGTTTCCTATGTAGATAAAGTAATGGAAAAAGGATTTACCACTGATTATTCAAAAACAGATAACAGCTTCCATGCCTTTGATTCGGCTGGCAATGAAGTAAAACTAAGCTATAAAGGCTTTAATACCATGCAGGTACTTATCTATAAAGCCGAAGAACCCGAAACAGTTATAGAAGAAAACAAATCAGAAACAAAGGAAGAAAATACAGTTACTGATAATAATACCGTTGATCCAGATCTGAAGAAATTCCTTGATGAATACGAAGCCTTCATTGATGACTACATTGCCTTTATGACAAAATACAATGAATCAGAAAACACTGCTGAACTGATGAGTGACTACTTCAAAATGATTTCCAGATATGGAGCCATGGAAGAAAGTCTTAATAAATATGATGAAGAAAATATGTCACCAGCCGATGAAGCCTACTACATCGAAGTACTTGCAAGATGCAACGCCAAACTATATAACGCATCTATCAGTTAAAGAAATCTCTTCAAAGATTCAATAACTGATTTAATATGATATTTCAAAACAAATAATACACCACTATGGCCAGGATACTTATCCTGGCCATATTTAATTAATGGATAAACAAACTCCTCAGTCTCAGCTATATATTTCCTTATCTTAGCTTCATTAAAACCAGAAGCCATATGGGAAACATTATTGCATCTGTCTATGGCCTTAACCAGCAAAGCTGTCTCATTGTCCTTAATGCCATTATAGTAATCAACATTGTTGTAGCCCTTGGATTTACTTAATAATTCAATAGCCATTTTAGAATTATCAGATACAGCTAAGTCATTAATATCAGTATCCGTATCCTCAATCACATCATGCAATAGACATACGCTCAGGATATCATCATCCTTTAAACCAAGACTGATGGCATGACATGTCATCAGTAAAGGATGATAGATATAGGGAACCTTATCCTTACCCTTACGATACTGACCGGCATGTTTCTCTCTGGCCAGGGGTAAAGCATATAAGGTCTGTCTTAATTCATTTTCCCTGGCATAGGTTTTAATAAAGGTATACATCTTTTTTTCATCAAAAAGTCGTGATGATAGCTCATATTCCTTATCAATGTCACCCTTTACAAGCCTGTCCAGGCTTACATTAAAAAGCTCGGACAGCGCAATTAAATTGTCAATGTCCGGTATAGCCTCATCCCTTTCCCACAAGCTTACAGACTGAAAAGAGACATTCAGCCTGCCAGCTATATCAGACTGGGTTAAACCCTTATTTTTACGAAGATGATAAATATTGTTTCCTGTACTCATACTTATATTTTACCGACTGAACCATTTCATTAAAATACACCTAGATATGAAAAAGACTCAGGCATAACTTGAAATATCGTTCCCTTAATAATGATAATGTTTTCTTTAACCTGCTTATACTATCTAGTTAAATACCTTTTTAAAAGAATCAGCTGAGAATTCACCAGTATCCATAAGTTTCTCTTTGGTCTCTTCGTCGACTTCTAATAGTCTGCATGACTCCTCAAAAGTAAAATTATTAGATATAAGAGATTTAAGATTGTTTGTCAGAGTTTCAAACCTGCCTCTGGCTTCTCCTCTGGCTTCACCTCTGGCTTCACCTTCAATTATTCCTTCAG
>JBJFHC010000093.1:0-16991 GCA_051893275.1 Erysipelotrichaceae bacterium
AGGCGGCAAAGAAAATTGGAATATTGATCAAGAAATTAATAATACCAGCTATATCCAGATTTGTATGCAGATTAAAGTAAGAAACAATGAAGGTTCTTAAAAGCTGAGCTGCACCAATTATGCCGGCATTATAAAGATTAAATGGTACTACAAAGATATTGATAGCCAACGCAAAGACAGCTGACCAGAAAATGATAGATAGATAGTCTTTAATTTCATTTTTGTCCATAAAATAATCATAAACCAAAAATAAGTCCGAATGGACTTATTTTGTTAAAATTCTAGCTAAAAATTCTCTTGTTCGGTCATTTTTAGGATTTGTGAATATTTCTTCGGGCGTCCCCTCTTCAGCTATTACACCATTATCCATAAAGATAACTCTGTTGGCTACATCTTTAGCAAAGCCCATTTCATGAGTTACCACCAGCATGGTCATGCCCTCATTTGCCAGCTGTCTCATAACCTGTAGAACTTCACCAACCATTTCCGGGTCAAGCGCTGATGTAGGTTCATCAAACAGCAGTACTTCTGGTTCCATAGCCAGCGCTCTGGCAATTGCCACACGCTGTTTCTGACCGCCGGAAATCTGATCGGGTCTGGCATTGATGTAAGGTGCCATGCCTACTTTTTCCAGATAGTGCATAGCCTTCTGTTTAGCCTCTTCTTTATTTTTCTTTAAAACCTTAGTCTGACCAATAATACAGTTTTCCAGAACGGTCATATTGTTGAACAGATTAAATGACTGGAAACACATGCCGACATGGGTACGGTATTTATTCTGTGACACCTTGGTATTGATTACTGATTCATTATGAAACAGAATATCACCTGATGTTGGTGTTTCTAAGAGATTTATACATCTGAGCATTGTACTCTTGCCAGAACCAGATGCGCCAATAATGCAGGTTACATCTCCTTTTTTTACTTCCATGGAGATATCTCTCAGTACTACATGTGAGCCAAAGGCTTTGGATAAATGTTTTAGTTCAATAACACTCGACATCTTACTTGCCTCCCTTTGTCTCAATGTGGTTTTCATCGTAGTTTGACCCTTTTAAAGGTGAATTAAGGGTACCGGCAGTAGGTGAAAGCTGATCGCCGGTAGCCAGTTCATACGAAGAAGAGCCAGCGAGCTTCTTTTCCCAGAAACGCAGAATAAATGAAGATATCAGTGTCAAAGACAGATAGGCAATCATTTCAATAGTCGCACTTGGGAAATAAAGATAGGTACGTCCAACTACTGCTCTGTGAGCTGCGAACAGTTCAGAGAAAGTAATAATGAACATTACCGATGTATCTTTGATATTGATAATGAAGTTATTTCCAATCTGAGGCAGGATATTTCTTAAAGTCTGTGGCAGTATTACATACAGCATTGTCTGAAAATGGCTCATGCCGATAGCCTTGGCACCTTCAGTCTGGCCTCTGTCAATCGAAAGGATGCCGCCTCTTACTGTCTCTGCCATATAGGCACCTGTATTGATTGATACAACCAGAATTGCACAGGCCCATACTGAATCAAATACTACAGCGCCACCGGTAAAATATGGGAGACCATAGTAGATAAATACGGCCTGAAGCACCATTGGTGTACCTCTGAATACTTCTACATAGACGCGGATTAAACCTCTTAAGAAAGCCAGAAAAGCTTTTTTAGGAGCACTGTCTTTTGGATATACCGGAATAGTCTGCAGAATACCACAGATAAAACCAATCAGACAGCCTAAGACTGTACCGATCAGTGCCAGCAATAGTGTCTGTTTTATACCATAGAGATAAGAGCCACCAAAGGTAGCCCATATCTTAGATATATCACTGATTAACTGTTCAAATACCGACACGGCTATTCTCCAGACTGGATAGAAATAGCTTCGGCCATCATTGAATTGAAGTCTTCAACCGACATTTTGCTTAAAACGTCATTAATCTTGTTAACTAATTCAGTATTGCCCTTCTTTACAGAAACACCGATATTAACGTTTTCTTCTCTAACTTCATCAGAGAATACAAAGTCACCATCAGTACCTGTGAAGTCAAGCAGTACCAGATCAGGATAAGCCTGAACAGCACCCTGTGCAGTTGGTAAATCTGTTACAACGAAATCAGCCATACCTGTTTCAACAGCCATCAGCATTGCTGGAGCTGATTCAGAAGCTGTCAGGATTTCGGCACCTTCCATCTGTGGCAGACACTGATCATACCAGATTGTGGCCTGCTGTGCAGTACCCTTGTAACCGGCGAAATCATTGATTGAAGTAGCTGAAGTTAAAGGAGAACCTTCCTTAACCAGAATAGCGAATGTTGCATAGAAGTAAGGACCGGCGAAATCAACCTGTTCACTTCTTTCAGCAGTCATTGACTGGCCTGCAATTGCGGCATCAATTAAACCTGTCTGAACAGAAGGTACTAAAGAATCCCAGTCAGATCTGATAACTTCCAGATTCCAGCCGTTCTCTTCGCAGATCTTCTTGGCAATCATAATATCATAACCATTGGCATAGTCATTTGAATCCTTAATTGGAACAGCACCATTTGAATCATCGGACTGAGTCCAGTTATAAGGTGCATAGGTACATTCCATCGCAATGGTAAAAGTAAAGCCTTCCCCATAGTCTGATTCAGCAGTCTTGTTTGAAGAACATGCTGACATTGTTACTAACAATAATAATGAAAGTAATACAGCTAATAATTTTTTCATTTTCTTTCTTCCCTCTTTCTTTTCAATAAAAAACGTATGTGCCATCACATACGACAAATTTATCGAACGTAATAGCTCCTCTTCTTGCGAAGGAGTGAAACAGGTATTTCCTGCTTCCCCACAATCTGTTCATGCCTGAACAGTTGTTCGGCGATGATTGCCTTTGGCTAAGTTCATCCAATGCCTTGTCCCTTAGCTACTTTTCTACATCGCTACCTCTATACATAGTTTTTACAAGTTCTATGTTACGCTCAATAAGAAAACATGTCAATATAAATAGACATGTTTTGAAAGATTATTACAGATTATATGAAAATCTTTTCATTATGCTGGAATAGTCATCTTCTTATCCAGATAAATACCGATAAACATCACGATAATACCAGCTATTTTAAGCGGAGTTACCGATATGCCCATCATAAAGTCAATAATTACCGAACCGATAAGCTGTCCTATGAGTACCAGCATCGTCGACATAAACAGATTCATTCTGGACAGAGAAGTGATATTAAAGAAAAACGCAATCGCTCCAAACAGTCCACCCAGATAAAGATACCAGGGAATAGCTGAAAAAGATACAACCTGTTTCTGATTAAAAAGAATAATAATAAGCGATATAACGGCAGCCTCAAAATAATTCATGAAAGAACCGCTTAAAGAACCAAGCTTCTCAGTTGCCTTATAGTTAACCGATTTAGAAATTACATTAATAATGCCCAGAACAAACGCAATGACAATATACATAATTTACCCCAGATTGGCGATAATTACGCCGGTTAAAATCAATAAAATAGGAACGATTCTTTTTGAATTAAAAGGAACCCTCTTAATACGAAACAGATCAAAATGATCAATAATTACTGATGCCACTACCTGTCCGGCAATAGACAGACAGGTTGTTAAAGTAGCGCCGATATGCACAATGGTATAACTTGTAAGAAAGACCAGAATATAGCCAAACAGTCCTGCGCTGTAAAGATAGACAGGCATTGGACCCATCTTAAGCTTTTCTTTCTTAATCACTTTGAGATAAAAAAGAATACACAGACCGCCAATAATGTGTACTATAAGTACTACATAAGTTAAAGGAATATAGTTCCCAAATTCGCCGTTGATAGACTGCTGCAGTGCCAGAAAGACACCAGCCATAAATACTAATAAATACTGCATAATTAACTCTGATAAAGCTGAAGCTCATAGAGCTTCTTATATATTCCATTAAGAGCCAGCAGCTCCTGGTGAGTACCCTGTTCCCTGATTCGCCCTTTGTGCATAACGATAATATTATCGGCATGCTGAATAGTGGAAAGACGATGGGCAACCATGATGGTTGTTCTATCCTTCATCAGATTTTCCAGGGCTGACTGTATTAATGACTCTGTCTGAGTATCGATGTTGGCAGTTGCCTCATCCATCACCAGAATCTTGGGATTGAAGGCTAAAGTTCGGGCAAATGAAAGAAGCTGCCTTTGCCCGGCACTTAAAGTGGAGCCTCTCTCCGAAACTTTTTCATGATATTTGTCAGGCAGGGCTTCAATAAAGCCATCGGCATTAACCGTTATGGCTGCCTGTTTAATATCATCATCACTTATATCATCATTCAGTAAACGGATATTGGAAGCTATATCACCATCAAAGATAAAAACATCCTGCTGAACCTGGCCAATGGCACCTCTAAGCTGTTCAATAGAGAGATCTTTGATATCCACATCATCAATCAGTATCTGTCCTTTCTGAATATCATAATATCGGCCGCATAGATTTAATATCGAAGACTTCCCCGCTCCTGTAGCTCCGACAAAGGCCACCTTTTCACCTGGTTCAATTTTAAAGCTTACATCCTTTAAGACAAAGTCTTCATCATCATAGGCGAATGATACATTTTTAAATTCAATCTTACCTTTTATTTCATCCAGAATTACCGGCTTATCTTTTTCCCTGATTGTATCTGGCTCATCAAGAATAGTAAATACCTTCTCGCCAGCCGCAAAAGCCGACTGGAAAGTCTGCAGAGATTCCGCAATATCCTGAATAGGTTCAAAGAAATTAGAAATATAGTCAAAATACAGGTACAAAGTACCAATGGTAATAGTACCGCCTATAACTTCATAAGCCGCCTTATAAAGATAAAGAGCTACTGCCAGCTTGCCGACAAAATAGATTAAAGGTCGGAAAGTAGCCATTATCGAAATAGTTTTCATATTGGCTTTAAACAGATCGTTGTTCTTATCTTTAAACTCATTAAACTTAAGTACTTCATTATGAAATATCTGAATCAGACGCATACCGCTCAGGTTCTCTGACAGAAAAGTATTAAGCTGGGAAATTCGGGTTCTGGCTTCCCTGTAGCATTTTCTGGCCAGAAATCTGAACACAAAGATAAGTACACAGACAAGTGGTACCAGAATAAAACAGTATAATGCCAGTCGAATATTGATTATTAACATCATTGCCATCAAGCCGACAAGATAGACCAGATTGGTACAGAATCTTGTAAGCACAGTTGAATAAAGCTCATTGATGGCTTCAGTATCATTGGCAGTTCTTGATACCAGTGAACCAATAGGATGGGTATCGAAGAAACGCAGTGGCAGATGATTGATGTGATGGAATAATTCCCTTCGCATCTGTTTAATGATCTTCTGACCGGTTGTCTGTACAAGTAAAAGTTCTTGGTTATTGGCAACAAAACGTATTACAAGAATAATAGCGTAAACAATTGCCAGATATATCAGACCTTTAAAATCATTATGCCTTAATATAGCCAGATCTTCTTTATATAGTCTGTATCCTTCAAGTGAAGATATGACAATTTTATTTCCATCGGCATATTCGGGATTCACTGAATCCATAATTTCATTATTGAGAATATTCAGTTTATCTGCATCCAGACCATCAAAATAATAGTAGCCATCATCATACATTACAAGCGATGAATATTCATTTCCCTCTTCAAGATTCTCGGAAAGATAGCTGCCCTTAAAATAAACATCTGACTTTTCTGCCTTAACATAAGTCTTCTGATAGCCATTGATAAAGGTATCAATGCCCGTTGAGATAATCATCGGCCTGATTAAGTCAATTGCGGTTAAAAGTAAACAGAGTAATGATATTAAGAGTACTGTCTTTTTATAATTCTTCAGATAAGACAGAAGCCTTAACAGCACATTGCCCTTATAGGAAGTAATTATTTCTTCTTTTTCAATTCTAGCCATAATTTACCCCCTAGTTAGCCATCGCAAGCTGTTTCTCAAGCTGTTGTTTATCATGCATGGCTTTAAAAGTACCATTTAAGGCCATCAGTTCATCAAATGTACCATATTCGACAGTATTACCCTTATCAAGAACCAGAATATGATCGGCATTCCTTATGGTTGATACACGATGGGCAATCATAATGATTGTCTTATCATTGTGATATTTCTTTAGATTAAAAAGAATATTATCCTCAGTATCGGTATCAACAGCAGACAATGAATCATCAAGTATCAGTATGGAAGCCTTCTTTAATAGTGCACGGGCAATTGAAGTACGCTGCTTCTGGCCACCCGATAAAGTAACACCTCTTTCACCAACCATTGTTTCATATCCTTCTGGGAAATCAATGATATTGTCATGAACCTCTGCCTGTGCGCATACTTCTTCCACCTCATCGTGTGTTGCGTTCAGATTGCCGAATTTGACATTATTCTCAATGGTATCCGAGAAAAGATAGTTATCCTGTGGCACATAGGATATTGATTCTCTAAGAACTTTTAAAGGAATAGAATTTATATCTTTTCCATCAAACATAATCATGTTATCTTCAGCACTGTAAAGTCTTGTCAGAAGATTCACTACTGTGGTCTTGCCTGAACCGGTCTTGCCCAGTATGGCCAGGGTTTCGCCCTTTCTTATTTTGATGTTCAGATTATTTAAAGCCAGAGGCAGATCTTTGCGATATTTAAATGTTAAATGATTGAATTCAATATTGCCATCCAGATGATCAATACTGAAATCAGTTCGCTCGTCATCCTTAATCTCTGGTTCCTCATCAAAAATAGCCTTGATACGCTTAGAAGCTGCCAGCCCCTGCGAGAAGCAGTTAATCGCATCGCCCAGAGCCATCATTGGCCAGATAAGCATATTGGTATACTGACAGAAAGCCACAAAGCGGCCAAGAGTTATTTCCCCTGTTATTGCCAGATAGCCGCCATATACTATTGTGATTACATAGGACACGCCAATGACAAATTCCAGAAATGGCCAAAAGAAAGCCATGAGTCTGGTAACTGACAGATTGGCATCATAAGCCTCAGAATTCTTTAATTCAAAATAGGCATCCTGTTTCTTTTCCTGAATAAAAGCCTTAATTACTCTTATACCTGAATAAGACTCCTGTACCATATCGGAAAGCTTTCCAAAAGCCTTCTGTTTATTGTAGTAGCGCTTCTCTTCTTCTTTACAGAAATAAAGCGACATACAGGCAATTATGGACATCGGAATAAGCGTAACCAGTGTCAGCTTAAGTGATACATAGCTCACCATCTTATAAAGTGTCATGATAGTCATTACTATGGCATCAAAGCTTGATACAATAGCCGGGCCCATGGCATTTCTTAAGGCATCAATATCATTGGTAAAATTGGACATCAGGTCGCCTGTCTTATTGGCATTAAAATAGTTCTGGGACAGAGTTTCAAGTTTAGAGAACAGATCATTACGTATTTCGGTTTCTATTTTTCGACAGGAACCAAAAATAAAGAAACGATACAGGACTCTGCCAATGGTAACGACGATTACCATAATCAGAAAATCCACAATTAAAGCTCCTGCCATATCCATGGAAAGAACCTTGGCAGAAAGCCCATCCGTAATCTGACCGGTAATCTGTGGAATTATCAGATTGTAGTAATCAACTGCTGCCAGCATTACTATACCCAGCAGATAGGCCAGCCAGTGTTTCTTTAAGTAAGTGAATATTACCCCCTGTTTCATATTCCTCCTCATTTTTAAAAAGCATCTTTCGATACTTTTCATAAATTATTTATAAGCACATGTGAAAATCACAAGAAAAACAGAAATGTTTCTTTGTGCAACTCTATAAAGAAACCAATGTCAATGATACATCAATTTTTTTACATTGTCTAACTGTTTTTCCTGGACTCCTCAAAGATCATTGCCTCTTCCCATTTAACTTCCAGGGCATGAATCTTATTGTGAATATCATCTATTTCTTCATCGAGTTCCTGCATCTTTCTTGAATCCTGGTAGTATTCTGGTTCATATCTCAGATCCCTTTTTTCTTCCAGAAGCTCTTCCATCTGCGAAATCTCTTCTTCCAGCTTCTTTATTGAATACTTGGGACGCTGCTTAATATCCTTAAGTTTTTCTTTAGGTTCTTCTTCTTTCTTTTGAGTTTTTACTTCCTCTTTAACCTTGACATCAATATAGTCCTTATAGCCATCAGGATAAAGAATGGCAGTACCATTTTCGATATTAAGTACTGAAGTGGCTATCTGTTTTATGAAATAACGGTCATGCGATACAAACAGTATTGTTCCATCATATTCCTTCAGACATTTCTCCAGGGCTTCCTTACATAAAATATCCAGATGATTGGTAGGTTCATCAAGTATCAGGAAGTTAGCTTTCTTTAACATCAGCTTAGCCAGATTCAGTCGCACTTTTTCACCACCTGACAAAACATTTACTTCCTTGAATACTTCATCGGCCGTAAAAAGAAAGGCACCAAGAACCGACCTTACTTCATACATATCCATTTCTGGATGTTCATTCCAGACTTCTTCAAGTACGGTATTGCCACTTGTAAACTGAGCCATATTCTGGTCAAAATAACCAATTTCTATCTGGTGTCCCAGCATCTTGTAGCCGTCAAGCGAGGGTATTTCATCAATAATAGATTTTAATAAAGTTGACTTGCCTGTACCATTGTCGCCCATGATACAGATACGGTCACCTCTTTGAATTTCCAGGTTTACTTTAATCAGGGTTTTATTATCATAGCCCACTTCATAGTCCTGCAGGGAAAGAACATTCTTTCCTCCCCTTTTGTCACAGACAAACTTTGCCTTAAAAGTCTTAGTGTCAGCCTTTTTTGGATCATCAATTCTTTCCATTCTTTCCAGATACTTTATCTTGGACTGGGCAAAGGCAGCCTTATTCTTCTTATAGCGGAATTTTTCAATCAGTTCCTCAAGACGCTTAATGTCTTTCTGCTGCCTTTTATAGGCAGCTTCCTGTTTTAAGAGATCATTCTTTTTCTGTTCTGTAAAATAACTGTAGTTGCCACCATATCTTTTCAGATTTCCATATTCCAGTTCATAGGTTACATTGCAGACTTTATCTAAAAATACTCTGTCATGAGAAACAATAACCATAGCTTTCTTGTATTTCGAAAGATAGGTTTCCAGCCATTCAATAGTCTTTAAATCAAGATGATTGGTAGGCTCATCCAGCAACAATAAATCAGGTTTAGACAGTAACAGCTTCGCAAAAGCCAGTTTGGTTTTTTCACCACCAGAAAAAGAGGAAACATTACGGTTTAAGTCATCATCTTCAAAGCCAAAACCATGCAGAATAGTCATTATTTCACTCTCATAGGTATAGCCACCTTCCATCTTAAATTCTTCAGACAGTCTTCCGTATTCGTTCAGCTTCTTTTCATCATGACTTAAAGATATTTCGTGAGATAGTTCTTCGAGTCTTTTTTCTTTGGCAATCAGATCGCGAAAAGTATCATACATTTCTTCTCTGACGCTTTTTTCAGAATCAATCAGGGCATTCTGTTTAAGATAGGTAACAGTGGTGCCGTTTGATTTAAAGACCTGACCTTTTTCCAGTTCCTGTATACCCGCAAGCACACGCAAAAGAGTCGTCTTGCCCGAACCGTTACGGCCGACAAGAGCGACTTTTTCATTTTCATTTACGATAAAACTGATGTTTTCAAAGACATCTAAGGCACCGAAGAAAACGGTGCCATTATTTATTTCTATTAACATTTTTAATAAATCAGATTCTTAGGAGTACGAGGATAAGGAAGTACATCACGGATATTTTCCATACCGGTGAGATACATCATCATTCTCTCAAAACCCAGACCAAAGCCGGCATGTTTACAGCCGCCATATCTTCTAAGGTCAAGGTACCAGTCGAGAGTGGATTTATCCATTTTAAGTTCATCCATTCTCTTTTCCAGCAGATCAAGGCGTTCTTCTCTTTGAGAACCGCCAACAAGTTCACCAACATGTGGTACCAGCAGGTCGCAGGCCGCCACAGTCTTGCCATCATCATTCTGACGCATATAGAAGGCTTTAATATCCTTAGGATAGTCTATAAGGAATACCGGTCCTTTAACTACCTGTTCACAGATATATCTTTCATGTTCAGTATTTAAGTCAATGCCCCATTCAACCTTGTTCTCAAATTTAACTGGCGCTTTTAAGAGTTCTTCAATAGCTTCAGTATAAGTCATTCTTCTAAATTCACTGTTTCTTACATGATCAAGTCTTTCAAACAAAGTCTTGTCAATCATCTTATTAAAGAAATTCATTTCTTCAGGCGCGTTCTCAAAACAGTAGTCGATGCAGTATTTAATCATTTCTTCAATGAGCATCATATCATCTTCCAGATCGGCAAAGGCAATTTCTGGTTCAATCATCCAGAACTCATTGGCATGAGTCTTGGTGTTGGAGTTTTCCGCTCTAAAGGTTGGACCAAAAGTATAGACATCTCTGAAAGCCATCGCAAAGGCTTCAACATGCAGCTGTCCTGATACAGTAAGTGAAGCATGCTTGCCAAAGAAGTCTTCTTCATATTTGTCATCTTTACGGTTGGTTACCGTAAATACTTCACCAGCACCCTCAGCATCATTGCCGGTAATGATTGGTGTATGGACATAGACAAAGCCCTGATCCTGGAAGAATTCATGGATGGCCATTGAAAGCACAGATCTGAGTCTGAAGACGGCCATAAAGGTATTGGTACGTGGACGAAGATGTGGATATTCTCTTAAATATTCAAAAGAATGTCTCTTCTTCTGCAGAATATACTTATCACTTGATTCACCAAGTATTTCGATTGAAGTAGCTTCCAGTTCAAATGGCTGTTTATTGTCAGGTGTATAGATAAACTTTCCAGTTACCTCAATTGCTGTACCTGTCAGCATGGCCTTTACTTCATCATGATTTTCCAGTTCATTATGATAAACAATCTGCACATTCTTAAAATAAGTTCCATCATTTAATTCAATAAAACCAATAGAACCAGAATCACGGTTGGTTCTGACCCAGCCATCCATTGAGACATATTCAAGCTGATCTATCTCCATCTGGTTTTTGGCATTACAAAGATCATAAAGTTCTCTTGCAGTATAAAAATCTAACATATAAATCCCTCTTAAAATATTTATTTATCTAACTTATTGGTAGTAAATACCAGTTCCTGTATCTTTGATACAATATCGATTTCCTTCACAATTACACCCTCTGGTACAATAAAGTGCTGATGAGTCATATCCAGTATACCCTTGATGCCTACAGAAGTAAGCAGATCTACGGTATTCTGTACATCTCCCGATACTGCCAGAATCGCAATCTTGCAGCCTTCAGGCAGATAAGTTTTTAAGTCTTTAATATCATAGACCGGTACTGAGACATTGGTGACATTTTCCGGATACTTATCAAAGGCACAGACAATTTCACCTACCACATCAGACCAGTGATTGTAGTTCAGAATAGTTTTGCCAAAATTGCCGCAGCCAATAAGAATGATTTTTTCATTATATTCGCCACCCAGTTCTTTGGAAAAAATGTCAATCAGATCATTAACATTATAGCCATATCCCTGTTTTCCTAAAGTTCCGATTAAAGAGAAATCTCTTCTGATTGTAGTCGACTTGATATTGACATATTTTGCCAGTTCATTCGACATTATTTTGTCTTTACCGTCCTTTTTTATTTTTCTGAGAGCCTTGAGGTAAATTGGATAACGATGAAGTGTTGCGTTAGATATCTTCTTTGTCATAAGTCCATTATAAACCCATATTGTGAAATTTCAAACAATTTTTCACATTATTTCAAAATAATTGACCCACCTATAAATTCACGTATTATCGAATTTCCCAGTATATAGCTTTCATCATCAAGAGTGACAACATATTTTAGAAGTCTTAAAAGCCTTTGCGCTTCAGCATACTCTTTTTTATCTCTTTTTATTTCCTTTAATAAGACTTCTGCATATTTCTTTAAAACCGAAAGTTCATAAAGACAGTTGGAATTAAAGAAACAGTCCGCTTCATTATTGAAAGGAAAGATATTTACATCCTCGCCATCTCTGACATTAACCCATTCCCTTAATACAGTTTCAGGGTTTCGGCCTCTGAACTTGCAGTCTCTGACCAGTCTTCTTAAAAGTCTGGCATCAGTTGTCGGTATGCGGTTATGATGATCAATGCCCAAAGGTGTTAAAGGTGAAATATAGATTTTATAGATATCATCATCATTCAATCCTTCAGTAATAACAGGATTAAGGGCGTGTATGCCTTCTAAGACAATAATCTGATTCTTTTCCAGTTTAGTAACTCTTGTACCGAATATTTTTCGGTTCTCTTTAAAATCAAACTGGGGAATATCTGTTTCCTCATTATTTAAAAGACTTCTGAGATTATCTTTTAACAGCTTTGTATCAACCGCTCTTATTGACTCAAGATCGGGTTCACCACTTGGGAGTATTTCTCTTTCATCCAGATTCTTGAAATAATCATCAGTTCCTAGATACAGGGTCCTCAAGCCGATAGCCTTAAGCTGAATTGACAGACGGTTGGCAAATGTTGTCTTGCCTGAACTTGAAGGTCCACATATCAGTACTATTTTTTTATTTAATGTATGTACAGTTTCCGCAATAGAGGCAATATTTCTTTCATGCAGGGCTTCCTGCAGCAGGATAATATCGCGATAATCACCTCTCTTGACGGTTTCGTTTAAATCGTTGATGAAGTTAATGCCCATCAGCGAACTCCATCGGTTGGCCTGCTTAAAGGCGTTATAGAGTAATGGTTCATCTTTATATTCAGGAACTTGATCAATGCTGGTTGGATGAGGATATCTTAAAAGAACACCGTTTCTGTATTCTACCAGTTCAAAAAGTTTCAGATATGAAGTTGAAGGAACCATCAGATTATAATAAATACCCAGTTCATCATCCAGTGAATATATTTCAATATCTTTTATGCCCTCATCAAGAGTTTCCACCAGTTTCTTTGTTTCCTTAAGCTTCTGAATGACACAAAGGTCAAGTGCTTCCTTTTTAGTCATATAGACCTTTTTTATCGGAACACCCAGCTTAACCAGTTCTTTCATTCTCTCTTCAATCCTCATAATTTCCTTTGCGGAAGCTTTTGGATGAATGAGAGTGTATAAACCCCTGTTCAGTGAATTGTTGATGGTGACAAGCCTGTCTTTGCCTAAAACATCATGAACCGCCTTAATATATAAAAGACATAAAGAAGACTGATAAGTCAGCCAGGCTGCGTTGTTGGAAATATCCAAAAGTTCAATAGTGCAGTCATGATAGACAATGTGGCTTAAAGTCCTATAGGCATTATCAAGTCTGGCCAGTACTATTGTATGTTCGCATTCCATTTCATTTAAAAGGCTTTCAATCGTACAGGCTTTTTCCAACATAAGTTCTCTTTCTTCTTTTTGAGGACTTATCAGTTTTACATGAATCATAGAATAACGACGCCTTTTTCTTTGGCAAGAGCATAGAGTTCTTCTTCCCATAAAGAAGACTGAACCTCGCCGATATGAGCCTTGCCCATCAGCAGCATCGCCAGACGGCTCTGGCCAATTCCACCGCCGATAGTAAGCGGAAGCTCATTGCTTAGAATCATCTTATGATATTCAAAGTCTTTCTTATATTCCTCATTTTTAAGCTTCAGCTGTTCTTCCAGAGACTTCGCATCTACTCTGATACCCATTGAAGATACCTCAAAAGGAATATCAAGGACCTTGTTATAGTAAAGAAGGTCACCATTCAGCTTCCAGTCGTCATAGTCGGTTGCCCTGATATCATGTGGTTTGCCATCGCTTAAATCATGACCAATACCCGTCACAAAGACTGAGCCATACTTCTTACAGATTTCATATTCTCTTTCCTTCGGTGTCTTATCAGGGTACATCTGAACAAGTTCTTCACTGGAAATAAAGTGCAGTTCCTTCTCCAGTTCAACATTAATGGTTGGATATTTAATCTTCAGATCAGTCAAAGTGGCATAAATACATGAATGAATCAGTCTGATGGTGTTATAAAGATAATCAAGATTGCGGTTTTCCTTTGTGATTACCTTTTCCCAGTCCCACTGGTCTACATAAACTGAATGAAGATTATCGAGTTCCTCATCTCTTCTGATGGCATTCATATCGGTATATAAACCTTTGCCAACATGAAAGTCATAGCGGTATAGTGCCATTCTCTTCCACTTGGCTAGGGAGTGCACAACAGTACCGTTTTTGCCGATACAGGGAATATCGAAATCAACTGCTCTGGCAATACCATCCAGATCATCATTGATACCGGTACCGCATTCAACAAATAAAGGAGCTGAAACTCTTTTAAGATTCAGAAATTCTGAAAGTTTATCAATAAAGTCTTTTTTAATAAAAGAGATGGCAGCCTGGGTATCATATAAAGACAGACTTGGTTTATAGTTATCAGGTATATAAGATTTCATGTAAATTTACTCCTCAATCGACATCGATGGCCTGCTGGAAGCATCGAATTTAACAAACTTTCCATGTTCAAGATAGTGGAAAGCGGCAACACCTATCATGGTGGCATTATCAGTGCAGTATTTAAGCGGTGGCAGAATCAGATCATAATTTGAGAAGTTTTCACTCATCAGTTCTCTTAGTCTTGAATTGGCACTTACCCCACCAGCTGTAAGTACTGTTTTAGTATCCGGATATTCTTTCAGAGCTTTCTTCAGTTTATCAATGAGCACATTCAAAGCTACTTCCTGGAAGCTGCAGCTCAGATCTGCCTTATTGATTTCTTCATGTTTCATATTCATTTTATTGATCAGCTGAAGCGTGGCGTTTTTTAAGCCTGAGAAAGAAAAATTAAGTCCCTCAACCTTAGGTGTAGGAAGCGGATAGGAAGGTTTACCTTCCTTTGACAGCTTATCAATCTTTGGTCCACCTGGATATTCCAGTCCAATAACTCTGGCTACCTTGTCATAGGATTCACCTACCGCATCATCCAGCGTAGTACCGACAATCTTGAATGAATCATCATTTTCCATATAGACCAGTTCAGAGTGACCGCCACTTACCACCAGAGCCATAACCGGATACTGCAATGGCTTAATCAGTTCGTTGATAAAGATATGACCCTTTAAATGATGAACACCAATTAAAGGCTTATCGTAAAAGAAGGCCAGCGTCTTCGCCGCTATAGCTCCAATATGCAAAGAACCAATCAGGCCAGGTCCAATAGTATAGGCGATAGCTGTAATATCATCCATACTCAGACTTGCCTGTTTCAGGGCTTCCTTAACAATAATGGAAATCTGTTCAACATGCATACGGGAGGCAATTTCGGGAATTACACCACCAAAGCGGGCATGCACATCAATTTGGGATGTTACAACACTTGATAATATATTTAAATCTGAGTCAATTATCGCAGCTGCCGTTTCATCACAGCTTGACTCAATCGCTAAAATCCTTTTCATCTAATCCAATAAGTCCTTTCACCATTTCAATGGCATCAACGCCATTGTAGTAACCCTTGCGGATTCTTGTCTTTTCAAAGCCCATCTTTGAATAAAGATTATAGGCCTTCACATTGTCCACTCTGACTTCCAGATGGACAAACTCTATATCGTTTTTTATACAGTTTATCAAAAGATCCTTAAATAGATATTCACCTAAACCTTTACCCTGATAAAGCTTATCAATACAGATATTGCCTATATCAGCATTCTCAAACATGTAGTAAAGAATATAGTAACCTATTACCCTTTTATCCTCTTCAAGAACTTTGAATGAAGCTACTTCATTATCCTTGTCATAAAGAAAGCTTTCTTTTGGCCAGGGATCTGGAAAATTTTCCTTTTCCATTCTCATTACTTCATCAAGATCTTTTAATTCAAAGTCTCTGATTATCATCGATAATAGGCATCACTTTCTTTCAGATAGACAGGAGTTAGATGATCAATATCTTCACATTCATCAAATTCATCCATCATTTCTATGAAGTTATTAATAATATCAGGATCCTTATTTTCCTTGCCAACCAAAGATCCATCAAGAATAACTTCATATCCTTCTGTATTTATTTCGTTTAATGGAAGTACTGTGTCATTTAAAACGCTTTGTCCCTTATTGTATGCACCTGTATAGGCTCTGTTTGCCCTGGCATCCATAACTACAAGGCAGTTTTCTTTCTTGCCGGCATAGAGTTTTAATGTAGATATGGTATATAGTTTAATGTCTTTAATAGAACACAAAACCTTGGCCAGAGTCAGTGCGATACGTACGCCGGTATAAGACCCAGGTCCCAATGTGATATAAACCGCATTAAGATCACTTTTCTTGATATCATTTTCCTTAAATAGATTATCAAGAACCATAAACAGTTCTTCAGACTGTCTCTTGAAACATTCTGAAGAATAAGAGGCAATAATATTTCTGTCATTACTTACCACAACAGTCAGATATTTATAAGATGTATCAATAAATAAATTAAGCATTCAGGTCCTCCAGAATTTTTTTATATTTTTTGCCATAGGCTTTAAACTCTATATCTCGAGTATTATCATCAATATAATTAAAGGAAATCTCCAGATATTGATCAGGAAGAAAATCCTTATAACATTCAGGCCACTCAATGACCATTATGCCCTCATCTTCATATTCACTGATACCAAGATCATAAGGATTGCCGTCAAGTCTGTAGGCATCAATATGATATAAAGGCATTTTACCTTCATAAATCTTTAAGATGGTGAAGGTAGGCGAGTTGATTACCTGTTTAATATCCAGTGCCTTTCCAATACCTTTGGTGAAAGTTGTCTTGCCACCAGCCAGGTCACCCTTTAATGTTAAGACAGAGCCTCTGTCTAAAAGCTTTCCAATTCTATATCCTAAATCTATTGTCTCATCTGCATTTCTTGTAATCATATATATCTCCAAAGGCAAAAGCCTAATTAATTATACTTCATTTGTTTAAAATCATTAAAAAAACTCACCATTACAGTGAGTTTTAAACTGGCGACGTGCATACTTCACTA
>JBJFHC010000094.1:0-12441 GCA_051893275.1 Erysipelotrichaceae bacterium
TCGGCAGTAGATACAATAATTCTTTCGCCTTCGTTAATGAACATTGGAACCTTTACAGCCAGGCCAGTTTCACATACAGCGTTCTTTAACGCATTTGTTGCAGTATCGCCTTTTACAGCTGGTTCACATTCAGTAAGTTCAAGTTCAACCTTATCTGGCAGGATAAGACCAAGAATTTCACCCTGGTAAATCATGATGTTTACATCAAGATTAGGTACCAGGAAATTGCATTCCCATTCCAGTTTATCCTTTGGAATTTCAATCTGTTCATATGTTTCCTGATCCATGAAAACCATCATATCGCCACCATCATATAAGAACTGCATAGGTCTCTTATCGATGTAGGCTTCACCTACCTTATCACCAGAAATTAAACTTAATTCCTTTACTACTCCAGTCTTAGGCTGCTTAACCTTAACCTTAACCTTCATCTTGGCCATGGCAGTTTTGTTTAACTGAATATCGATGCATTGGTATAATTCGTTTTCCCAGGTAAAACACTGACCTGGTTTAATTTCAGTACAGTTGATCATACATTTCTCCTTAAAATTTTTACCTAGTCATTATATATTAATCGACTCAGTTTTTCCAAATAAGTTTAGCTAAACAGCCATTTTAGCATAAAAAGTGCTTCTTTTATAAACAGTGATAGAATTATCGCCTCACTGAGAAAACCAGCATATTCCTCCATGATCTCTTTCATCTGGCCACTCCATAAATAACTGCATCTTTTATTACTTCCCCAAAAAGAGGAGCTTCCACAGAATAAGTATGACCGATCTTTAGACATCTTTCATTAATTCTTTCATAGCTGAAACCATCTTTAGCTTCGTAAATCAGATTATTGGCCGACACTTCTTCAATATGACTGTAAAGAAGGTTGTGATGATAAATTATCTGAAACTGCATGGCGATTATGCCAAAGAAGGCAATCGATATTACCAGCATCATAATCATCGAAACCATATTTTCTACCAGCAGTTTCATTCTATATTTCCTCCTGGTAAAACATGATAGCTTTCAAAAGCTGATGTAACCTCATAGTTTATAATAATGTTTCCCAGATCTGTACTGTTATCTAAACTATATACAAAACTCATGAAAACACTAATTATCAGCAACCCCACCACAAAATAGAAAATCATCATTAAATATTCCTTAAACAGTTCTTTCACAAAATAACCATCCTTATCATTTCCTTTATATCGCTTCCAAGTATCGCAAAGAAAAACGAAATAACCAGTACAGCACAGATTATGCTTAAAACAAACAGTACCATTTCGCTTAACATTTCACGCATAAAGCTTACCCAGATATTCATTCAGAAGATCAGAATAAATATCTCTTTGCCACAGGGAATTATCAGCCAGAGAAGAAGAATCTCTGATATAGCGATTATAGACATCATAGCTGCATATTTCAGATTCGATGGTTATATAAGAATCAGGACTGACTCTTAAACGCTGATCACGGTCATAATGGGAAGAATCAACTCCCGTGCAGACAACCTTAATGTGTTTCACCATCACACCTTCTTCAAACTCATACTCTCGATATGTTCTTGTGCCTTTAATAAACTCAAAGCTCTTTAAAAGCCTGTCTCCATCGCCATAAATTAATAATTCTGGTGTACAGTCAAAATACTTGCTTTCATCTGAAACCATATAGGAAGTTGCATCAATATAGAAATCAGAAAGCTTTACTTCATCATCAAAATATTTTTCAAAAATCACATTGTCATTTTTGGCATTAAGATTCTGTTTAGCGAAATACAGAGTTTCTGCACTGTTCTGTTTATCTTCCAGCACATCTACAATATTTATATTCTTTACATCTTTCACAAGAGAGTTTTTCGCGTCAATATCCACCATAAGTATTCCTTTACAGGCATCTGCCTGTACTTTTAATTCATATTCCTTTTCATCTTCAACAAGTCCCTTAAATGACTCAATAAAATAATTTTCATAGTCACTGTCTGAGAACTCTATATCCTTTTTATTAAGTCTTGAAACAGTAACTTCTTTCATCTTCTTCTGTGTCTGTTCAACCGCAATCTTTGAAGCTTTATCCAGTTCGTTGGCCAGAATAAGAGTTTTACTTAGTGATACAAACATTGTCATCACTATCACAAAAACAATTATCAGGCCAAAACATTTCACCAGTATTCTCATTGCAGCACCATGCTTCCCAGATTATTCATCAGATACATAAACATAATAAACATTGAAACCACCATCTGCATTGAAAAACATATCATCGGCAGATAGCCTATCATGTTTGCACTTGAAAGTGCATCCCTGTTTCTAAGTTCCTGAGACTTATTGAGCATTGACTGATTGCGTTCAATAAGATAGCCTACTCTTTCATTTACTTCTTTTTTAGACACATTGTTAAGCGAATACAGAAGTCTCATTGATGCTCTGGCATCTTCTACATCATAGCCTTCCAGAAAATCATTGTAGGGTTTTATTGATGAGGGATCTTTTCGGGCGGCCGAGAGAAACTTGTACAGTTCTTTTCTGAAAGGATAAGAGAAATTAGGCAGACTGTTTTCAACCGCATTTAAGACCGTCATCTGTGAAATATTGAGATAAATATCCCTAAGCCACATTGGAAATTCCATTTTGAACTGTCTGTCCAGAAAACTTCTGTCACTTGAACTCTGTAATTTCTTTTTAAACAGAACAAACAGTCCAAGCACGCCAATTACCAGTGCATAATCTTTTCTGCCCTTCAGAAATATCATTAAAGCTATACTCATAAGAACCAGTCCCATCACGGTTTCATAGGGAAGCAGTTTTTTCTCATTTCTGTTTATTCTTAAATATATCTTTCTTGATCTGTTTTCATCCTCCTTTTTTAGATCTTCCATTAGCCATCGGCCATTCATTTTACTTAAAAGGACCGCAATAGTTATAAGTATCAGCACGATGAATACAGTATTGGAAAGCTGATAGGCCGGACTTTCGATAAAACCGGCAAAAAATTCATTAGATGAATAGATATAGACAAATATTACATTCATCAGGAGTGTCATTATGCATAATCCGCTGAGTTTGTTTCTTTTGTCCGCTATTTCCTTCTGAAACTGATAGTTCTGTTTAATCCAGAATTCAACATCGTTGTATAGATTAGCCGCCACCTCTTTATAGTCAATCGAACTTGAAACTTCAACATTTGTCATAAACTCATGTACCGCTTTCAGTCTTGAACAGGGAAATTCTTTTTCGATGATTCTCAGCGAATTCCTTAACAGTTCCGGATCAGAACTGGTATTCTCCAGATAATTCAGTGCTTCTTCTATTTTTTCTTTCATTTTGCCATGAGTCAGAGAACTTAATTCCTTCAGAGTATAGTTGATTTTGCTTTTCTGAAGGAAAACCGGTATGACATTGGACAGATAGTCTACCAGCATTTCAAATCTTTTTGTTTCTCCATTAAATGACAGCATGGCAAGAATAATAATGGGAATTATAAACAGTGAAAAGATAAAAATCATAATCAGATATCCGTTTCTTAAACCGGTAAGCCAGGCTATTATTCCTACAAAACCAATAATAATCAGCGCTTCTATTAACAGATCTGTGTATCTGTATCTGTAGCCATAGCGATTTATTGTCTTTTTTATTTTTTTAAATTCTATTTTTTTCATTGTCCTTTATCCTTCAGTTTTTTCAGAGTATTGATATAAATCTTCAGAAACTCCTCTTCTTTGTTGCCAACGAATTTCTTAAGTATTCTTTCTGGAATAAACGCATACTGTGGTATTCCTTCTTTTATCAGCGTGGCTATTGTGTTTGTTTTGTTTTCCCGATCAAAGAAACAGATCTGATCAATACTTCTTTTTACTCCATCACTTCCATATTCAGCTTTAACCTTGATAGCGTAATCAAAGAAAGTATAGATATCGTTTTCAAAGCCACTTCGAACATTGTCACCCGCCATATTCATAATACGGTCAGGTATTTCCCAGACATTTTCAGCATGAATTGAGGTTAAGGCCACACAGCCGGATGAGGCACCTTCAATAATTCTCAGGATATCTCTTCCCCGGGATTCAGAAATAATCAGCCATTTGGTATTAAGTCTTAAAGCGTCCTTTATAGCTGCTTCCTGCGAAAACATGTCAGATATCTTCATTGAATAAATATCTTTATGGGGATATATTTCCTTCAGCCTTAATTCCAGAGTATCTTCAACCGTGACAATCGGATCAAGGTCAGGAATGAATGCACAAAGATATTTCTCCAGTTCGGTTTTGCCTGCACCAACATCCCCACACACAATACCTGACAGTCTGGCATGCATCAGACAGGGCAGAAGCTTTAGAATATACTCGCTTGCATAGCCCTCAGCTATCAGGTCTTTGTTTAAAAGACGGGAGATGGAAGGTGTCTTGCGTATCGCCAGAGCTACCTTCCTGTCCCCAGAAACCGAGGCGTGTTCAGCCTGGATTCTTAACTCTTTTGTCTCCGCCATTAACGATGGCTTAGACAGATTGAAATTTTCATTAACCGAGTTTGCGATGACACTGGTAAAAATCTTCAGCCACTCATCATCAAGTTTGACGCTGTCTTCCATATAGCGTCCTTTGTTTAAATCTGTTATCCATAGATCAGACCCATTCCACTTGATGTCTGTAACATTATCATCCTCAATATAGGGCCAGAGATCCTTAAACAGACTTTCATCCGCAACTATGTCCATGCCTTAACCTGTAACTGTAATCTTGCTTGTTGCAAAGGTAGTAAAACCAGATACCAGATCAGAAAGAGATTTAGTAAACGCACCTTGGAACGTTTTATCATTCACAATAGCGATTAAGGCAATCACGACGATTGCGGCAACAATGGCAAAGCCATATTCTTCAAAAAATGCTTTCATAATTTTTTTCCTCCTAATATTGTTATTGTCAAAAAAAATAAAAATTCCTCACTTTTTTTCAAAAAAATGCCATTTTTCTTTAAAAAAGTGCTGTTTTTGGCTTATAAATTAAAAAAATCGATTAAAAATCGAATAGAAACTCTTCAACAAAAAAACACCAGAATCTGGTGTTTTATATCTGTGATTTCAGATAGGCAAACAGGAACTCATTAATATCGCCATCCATGACTTTATTGATGTTACCCTCTTCATAGCCGGTACGATGGTCTTTCACCAGCGTATAAGGACAGAAGACATAAGATCTGATTTGGGAACCCCATTCAATCTTTTTCTGTTCACCTTTCAGGGCTCTTTTTTCCGCTTCTCTTTCCTCGATAGCTCTCTGATAAAGTTTGGATTTTAAAACCGTCATACATCTTTCACGGTTCATAATCTGTGAACGTTCGGTCTGCGAGAATACAACGATGCCGGTTGGTATATGGCGTATTCGTACCGCTGAGTCAGTTTTGTTGATATGCTGGCCACCTGCACCGCTTGAACGCATAGTATCTATTTCCAGATCTTTTTCATCGATGGTTATATCTATTTCATCGTTGAATTCAGGTGTAACTTCTACCGAAGCAAATGATGTATGCCTTCGGGCGCCGGCATCAAATGGCGATATTCTTACGAGTCTATGAACTCCTGATTCACCCTTAAGATAGCCATAGGCTTTGTCTCCCTTGATGACAACTGAGCAGGACTTAATACCCGCTTCATCGCCATCCTGATAGTCGACAACCTCAAATGAATAACCGTTTTTCTGAGCATAGCGCTGATACATTCGATAAAGCATGCTGGCCCAGTCCTGCGACTCAGTTCCACCTGCTCCTGGATGGATTTCCAGAATGGCATTGGCATGATCGTAGTCGTTTGACAGAAGCACAGACATTTCAAATTCTTCAAAATGTCTGTTTACTTCTTCATATTCTTCATTTAAAAGGTCAAACAGTTCCTGATCATAGTTTTTGTTTAATTCATTCAAAGACTCATCCATGTCTTCAAGTTCAGACAAAGACTGCTCATATTTTGATATGAGCTCCTTGTCCATATTAAACTCCTGAATAACAGTTCTGGCTTTTTTCTGATCATTCCAGAAATCAGCTGACTGCTGCATAAGGTCCAGTTCTTCTACTCTCTTTTTTAATTGAGCGATGTCAAAGAGAGTCGCCTAAATCTTTTAACTTCTTTAAGGAAGTGTTTAGGCTCTGGCGCATTTCGTACATTTCCATACTTTTTATTTCTCCGCCTTTGTGATTACTTTTAAATTATTACAGAAAATTACTACATCTTTTGATATAGTATTCATCATTTCTTCAAACAGTTCAAAACCTTCTTCTACATAGGCCTGTAAAGGATTGTTCTGAGCATAGCTTCTCAGATGGATTCCATCTCTTAATTTTGACATAACATCAATATGATTTACCCAGGCTCTGTCTATCATTCTGAGACAGATAGTCTTCTCTAAAGGAAGAACCTGTACCATTACTGGTTTAATCTTGTCTTCATAGGCTTTAAATGACAGCATTTTTACTGTTTCTAAACATTCATCCTTGTTTTTGCCTTCAATATTGTTTATATCGAAAACTGTACCGAATGACTTCATTGCCGAAACAATACCTTCATAATCAACTGTTTCCTTTTTGCCGTCAACAGTTACATGTTCTCTTACTACATCATCGCAAAGTCTGTCAAACATCGACTTAACTACCGAATGAATATCTTCGTTTTCAAGGATATAGTTTCTCTGGGCATACATTGTTTCCCTTTGCTGACGTAAAACATCATCATAATCCAGCAGATTCTTACGAATATCAAAGTTAGTACCCTCAACACGCTTTTGCGCTGAAGTAATAGCCTTGGAAACAGTCTTGTTTTCGATTGGCTGATCGCCCATCTGTGAGAAAAGACCCTGGATTCTTTCTGAGCCAAACCTGATCATCAGATCATCTTCCAGTGATACATAGAACTGTGAACGGCCTGGATCTCCCTGTCTTCCTGAACGTCCTCTTAACTGATTATCAATACGTCTTGATTCATGCCTTTCAGAACCCAGCACGCATAAACCGCCCAGAGCTCTTGATTCATCATTAAGCTTAATATCAGTACCACGTCCGGCCATATTGGTCGCAATAGTAACCTGGCCTGGCAGACCGGCCTTGGCAATAATCTCGGCTTCTCTTTCGTGATTCTTCGCATTTAATACTTCATGTCGGATTCTCTGTGTTTTTAAACGCTTAGAAATAAGTTCAGATGTTTCAACCGAAATAGTACCTACCAGCACTGGCTGTCCTTTTTCATGAAGCCTCTTGATTTCCTCGATAAGCGCCTTATATTTAGCTTCCTTGGTGCCAAAAATCAGATCCTCTTCATCAACTCTGGCTACCGGTCTATTAGTTGGTATTTCAACAACACGCATATTGTAGATAGAAAGGAATTCCTCTTCCTCAGTCTTGGCTGTACCAGTCATACCGGCCAGTTTGTTGTAAAGTCTGAAGAAGTTCTGATAAGTAATAGTTGCCAGAGTAGTTGTTTCCTGCTTAATCTGCACATTTTCCTTGGCTTCTACAGCCTGATGCAGACCATCACTCCACTCTCTTCCCGGCATCTTACGGCCAGTATTTGGATCAACAATGACAATTTCGTTGTTTTCAACCACATAGTCTACATCTTTTTTCATGATGTAGTTAGCCTTTAAAGCCTGGTTGATATAGTGTACTAAAGCTGTGTTTTCCAGCTTATAGAGGTTGTCTACCTTAAAGAATTTTTCACCCTTGTGTACACCTTCTTCAGTAAGCTGAACATTTCTTCCCTTAACATCGATTACATAATCCTCATCCAGAGTCAGTCTTCTGACAAACTTATTGGCATTTAAATATTCAGCCGCTGTCTTTTTCTGACCGCCAGAAATAATTAAAGGAGTTCTGGATTCATCAATCAGAATTGAATCGACCTCATCCACCAGGGCGAAATTAAGCTCACGCAGTACCCTGTCTTCAATTCTGGTTACCATGTTGTCTCTTAAATAGTCAAAACCAACTTCGGCATTGGTTGTGTAGGTAATATCGCATTCATAAGCCTTACGCTTTTGAGCTGGCGTAAGTTCTCGTTTATTTAAACCGACCGTCAGACCCAGAAACTCATGAATTTTACCCATCCAGCCAGCATCACGCTCAGCCAGATATTCGTTGACAGTAATTACATGAACACCATGTCCTGACAAAGCGTTTAAATATACCGCCATAACTGAAGTTAAAGTCTTACCTTCGCCGGTCTTCATTTCCGCTATGTCGCCTTTGTGCATTACCAGTGCACCTTCAAGCTGACATGGGTAAGGGAATTCACCAATTACACGCTTAGCCGCCTCACGACAGACCGCAAAGGCTTCTGGCATAATATCATCAAGACTTTCGCCGTTTTTCAGTCTTTCTCTGAAATAGGGAGTCTTGGCCTTTAATTCACTATCAGATAAACCAGCCATCTCGCTTTCTAAAGCTAGTACTGGCTGAATACTTTTTTCAATATCTTTTAAAACTTTTTTATCGTTATTTAAAAAATCAAACAGTCCCATAATTTTCTCCAATCAGTATATATTGTAACATTACTTTTTTGAATTCCATATGAATTAGTCCACTCTGGCCAGTACCAGAGCCCTAATTTCCCTTGCGTAAGGCTTTACAGCCTTAAACACACCCTTCAAAGAAGAACCACTGGTACAGACATCATCTACAATAAGCAGTTTATCAGCCCTGTTTCCCTCATAAATATAATTATCAATCATCAGACTTCTGGATTTTAAATCCTTATTCTGCTGACAGAGCTCCTCCTTCATTCTCAGACCTTTAATTTCTTCCAGATTCAGAACGGAAAAAATCTCCTCAAGATGATTAAAACCTCTTTGAGATAACTTTTCTTTACTGCTGGGAACATACATTATCTTATAACCGTGGTATTTAATCATCAGATTTTCTTTTATTCTATACAGAAAAACATCCTTCAAAGCCTCATCATAACATTCTTTATACTGCAGAAGAAGCTGTTTAAAAAGCGTATTGTAAGAATAAAAACTCTCGCATTTAATACCATCAATCAGAAACTTCCGATGCTTATAGCCCAAACCCTTCCGGCAGTCAGGACAAAGCATATCCCTTTCAAAGAAAAGCGAATAAAAACTTTCATTGATTATTTCCCGGTCACAATATAGACATCTCATATTTATCATTTGCCTCCTTTAACTGTTTCATACATTCTCTGATGTCCCTGGAAAAAGATGAAGAAATAATATAGGCTTCTCCTACATCGCTGTTAAGTCCTCTTCTTACTCTGCCAACAATCTGGACAAGAGAAGAAGTATCAAAAGCCTGCTGTCTGTCATATACGATATATACTGAGATCTTAGATAAACTGATGCCTCTTTCAAGTATAGTTGTACTGACAGCAAATCTATAATTCCCATTTCTGAACTTCAAAATATTCTCATTTCTTTTCTTATAATCCGAATAAACATAACAGACACTGAAAAAAGGTTTAAGAATCCGATAGACAAATACCGCCATCTTCTTTGAAGAAACAAAGATTATTCCCTGGTCTGGACATTTTCTAAGCAGACAGATCAGACTTACATAAATAAACAGATTTGGCATATAGAGAACTTTAGGTATATACATCGGTTTAAGACTTGGTCTGACATACAAATTTACCTCTTCACAGTTCATCTTTTTAAGATACAGATTAAGAAAATCATTAACCGTCGCGGTTGAAAAAACAAACTGTCCTTTACATGACCTCAAGGCAATATTCATAAGCGTATCATTGCCGCTTAGCGGAAAAGCATCCGCCTCATCCAGTATCAGCAGATCAAAACTTTGATAGTAGCGATAAAGCTGATGAGTTGTACAAATTATAAGATCTCCTGTTAATTCATCATGATGACCGCCATATACCGATACCACTCTTGCCTGATTAAACACCTTTTTAAAACGTCCAGAAAGTTCAATAACTACCTCTCTTCTGGGTATTGCATAACAGACCTTCAGGCCTTTCTTTAGATAATAGCTGATACTTTCTGCCACAATATCAGTTTTGCCGGCACCAGTAACACACTTTAAAAGTACATTTTTGCCCTCCTTCAGGTACTCAAGTGTTTTATGGCTGGCATCAAGCTGATAAGAAGTAAGTTCATAGGAAAACTCATAATCACTGTTTCCGGTTTCAGTTTTATAATCCAGGGGCTTTAAGTCCTCTTCTATCAGAATCCTTTTGAAAGCTACACATTTACGACAATAGTAACCCTTCGAACCCAAATAAAAATAACTTATATCCTGGTTGCCACATCTTTTGCACTCCATATATAAGTTATTGTCAAAAAAATTGAAAATTCCTACTTTTTTTGTAAAAAATCGATAATTTTTTCGGCTGCATCCCTGCCGCTTCGGCCGGCGAAGGCTACAGTAGCCTTATTATCACCCAGATCGCCACCAACAAATACGCCTTCTTTTGAACTCATGAGATTTTCATCTTTGACTATAGAACCCCATTTTGTAAGTTCAAGATTAAGCTTAGATGTAAGTTCGCTGTCCGGCTTAGAACCTACAGCCATAATGATATAGTCATAGTCAAATTCAAAGTCACTGCCTTCAATATTTACTGGTGACAAACGCTTCTCGCCTTCTTTTTGAACAAGTTCAGTCTTTATACAGTGCAGCGTCTTCTCTTTAACTTCCAGAATATTGGTCTGAAACAGAAATTCAATGCCTTCCGACTTGGCATCAGCTATTTCCTTTCTTGTCGCCGGCATCTCTTTTTCACTTCTTCGATAGATTACTGTTACATCGCCACCCTTAAGTTTGGCACTTCGGCAGACATCCATAGCCGTATTGCCGCCACCTGATACTGCAATCTTTTTACCTGCAACATCTGGCCAGCTGTTATTTTCCAGCAGTTCATTGCCAAAAAGAACATTATTTCTGTCTTCACCTGGAATATTCATCTTTCTGGAAAGATTAGCTCCAAAACTTAAAAATACCGCATCATATTCACTTAAGTCATCTAATGTGAAGTCTTTTCCAAGTTCTGAATTTAGTTTAACTTCGATGCCCAGATCAATAATTTTCTGGATATGTCTGTTTAATATATCTTTTGGCAATCTGAATTCAGGAATTCCATGATACATAATGCCACCCAGATGGTCATGTTTTTCGTATATTGTTACATCAACGCCTTTTCTGGCCAGGAAACCGGCACAGCTGAGTCCTGCCGGACCGCCACCAATTACGGCAACTTTATAATCTTTGAGTTCATCGGTTTTTCCATACGGAACATCTATAAACTTATCAGCCAGATATGTTTCTATTTCACCTATGGCTACCGGTTCCCCTTTAATTCCACGTACACATTTGCCCTGACACTGAAATTCATGCGGACAGATTCGGCCACACATTCCCATAAGCACAGAAGTCTCAGCAAATGTTTTATAGGCTTTTAATTCATCCCCTTTTTTCAGACAGGCAATAGCTTCAGTTACATCATTATTAAACGGACAGCCAAGCTTACATGGCTTAGTTTTACAGCTTAGACAGTAGTTTACATTTTCTTCTAAATTCATATAACACCTCTAAAATATTGTATCAATAGAGCTGTTTTTAGACAAAATTTTCAGTTTTCATCAAAAAAGTGAGGAATTTTTATTTTTTCAGACAATAACAATATAGAGGGATATTTTATAAACCAAAAATAAAGTAATTGTAAATGTCCTGATAATTGCATAGATATCGGAGTATAATAAAGTATGTACAAGGAAAAAGAAACTGTAACAGTAAGCGATGATAAACTGAAAGAAGCCATTAAAAAATTCAAGCCAATCGATGATACCTTCATGAGGTTCTTGTTTAAAAAGAACAGAGATTTGCTGCAGTATGTAATTACGGTAATACTGAGAGAAATAGGCTTTGAGTTTAATGTATTAAAGCACAATACTCAGGAATCATTTCCTTCTGTCAATGGTTCCAAGTCCTGTGTACTTGATCTTTTTGCCCAGAGCACAGATAACAAGTTCTGTGCCATTGAAATACAGAAAGATGATGCCGGTGCCATAGTACTAAGGGCTTCGTTTATTCAGAATGTTGTTGGTTCAAACATTCTGAAGAAAGGACAGAAGCACAAGAATACTCCTTACTCATTTATCATCTTTATTACAAAGAACGACTTCTTTAAGTCGGGGCGACCATATGAGGTCATAAGAAGAAGGACTTCCTCAGATTTAAAATCCGTAAAAGACAGAAGCTACATTATCTATGTCAATTCAAGCTACAGAAACAGCAACACAGAATTTGGCAGACTGATGCATGACTTCAATCAGTCTGATTCGAATACCATGTATCCCGGGATTATGAAAGAATCAGTATATAGAGCTAAAAACAACGAAAGAGAGGTAACTGAGATGTGTGATGTGATGAAAGAATTAATGAGAGAAGATAGAAGAATTGCCAGACAGGAGAAAAGAGAACTGGAAAAGAAAAT
>JBJFHC010000094.1:12541-16933 GCA_051893275.1 Erysipelotrichaceae bacterium
AGATACACTCTAAATGAAGCTGCCGATAAATTGCATATAAAACCTGAACTTCTACGTAAAAGGTTTGACAGGCTTAGTGCGATTTAGTTTTTTCTGATTTAGATATATCATACCCATTTTATGGAAATAAAAGACAAAATGCCTGGAAATTGCCTGGAAAAATGCATTTTTCTCTTGCATCTGAAGGCATTTTGTATTATTATTTAAAGGCTTAATGTAGTACCGAGAGGTACTATATATAAGTAAACAGTTTGGCACACCTGTTAGTGTGTGCTAAATATGGAAATGAAAGGAGACAAAATGCCTACAATTAATCAATTAGTAAGAAAAGGTCGTCAGGAAAAGACTTATAAGTCAAAATCACCTGCATTAAACAGAGGATTCAACTCATTAAAGTCTCGTCCAACTAACCTGTCATCACCTCAGAAAAGAGGCGTATGTACCCGTGTTGGAACAATGACTCCTAAGAAACCAAACTCGGCTTTAAGAAAGTATGCGAGAGTTAGACTTTCAAATGGTATGGAAGTAACTGCCTATATTCCAGGTATTGGCCATAACCTTCAGGAACACTCAGTAGTACTTATCAGAGGCGGAAGAGTTAAGGACTTACCAGGTGTTCGTTACCACATTATCAGAGGAACACTTGATTGCGCAGGTGTAGATAAGAGAAGACAGTCTCGTTCTCTATACGGTGCAAAGAAACCAAAGAACTAAATAACATGAAAGGAGATTAAGAAATATGCCAAGAAAAGGACATGTTGCAAAAAGAGATGTATTAGTAGATCCTATTTATAACTCAAAACTAGTTACTCGTTTAATCAACAAAATCATGTTAGATGGTAAAAAGGATGTAGCTGAAGGTATTCTATATAATGCATTCGAAATAATTGAAAAGAAGACAGGCCAGCAGCCTATGGAAGTTTTTGAAAAAGCTTTAGGTAATGTAATGCCTGAACTGGAACTTAAATTAAGAAGAGTTGGTGGTGCCAACTATCAGGTTCCAGTAGAAGTTTCACAGGAAAGACGTTTAACTTTAGGTCTTAGATGGATTGTTAACTATGCAAGACTGAGATCTGAAAAGACTATGGAACTGAGACTGGCTAATGAAATCATCGATGCTTCTAACGGCACAGGTGCTTCTGTGAAGAAGAAGGATGATACTCATAAGATGGCTGAAGCAAATAAAGCATTTGCTCACTATCGCTGGTAATTTATCGGGGAGAAGTTAAATGGCAAGAGAATATTCACTAGCTAATACTAGAAATATTGGTATCATGGCCCACATTGATGCGGGTAAAACAACTTGTACAGAACGTATCTTATTCTTCACCGGTAAGACTCACAAAATAGGTGAAACTCACGATGGTGCATCTCAGATGGACTGGATGGCTCAGGAACAGGAAAGAGGTATCACCATCACATCAGCTGCCACAACTACATTCTGGGCAGGCAGCAAACATCAGTTCCCAAAGAACCGTGTAAACATTATCGATACACCAGGACACGTTGACTTCACTGTTGAAGTTGAAAGATCTCTGAGAGTATTAGATGGTGCTGTTACAGTATTGGATGCTAAGGCCGGTGTTGAACCTCAGACTGAAACAGTTTGGCGTCAGGCTTCAACATATAAGGTTCCTCGTATTGTTTTCTGTAACAAGATGGATGCTACAGGTGCTGACTTCGATATGTCTGTTAGATCTATCGGTGACAGACTTGCAGCTAAGGCCGCTGCAATTCAGATGCCTATCGGTGCTGAAAATACTTTCCGCGGTATCATCGATATCATCGAAAGAAAGCAGTACATCTACAACGATGACAAGGGTTTAAATATCACCGAAACTGAAATTGAAGATCAGTTCAAGGATAGAGCTGAAGAATTAAGAAACATTCTTCTTGAAACTATCGCCGAATATGATGATGACTTCATGATGAAATATCTTGAAGGCGAAGAAGTTACAGTTGAGGAAATCAAGGCTGTAATCCGTAAGGCAGTATTAACTTCTGAATTCTTCCCAGTATTATGTGGTTCAGCCTATAAGAACAAGGGTATTCAGCTGTTATTAGATGCCGTAATCGAATATCTGCCTTCACCTATCGATATTCCAGCTATTCAGGGTACAATTCCTGATACTGACAAGGTTGAAGAAAGACCTGCCGATGACAATGCACCATTTGCAGCCCTGGCATTCAAGGTTATGACTGACCCATTCGTAGGTAGATTAACTTACTTCAGAGTTTACTCTGGTGAAGCACATGCTGGTTCTTATGTATTAAACTCTACTAAGGATCAGAAAGAAAGATTTGGTAGACTTGTTCAGATGCATGCCAACCACCGTCAGGAAATCGAAAAGGTTGACTCAGGTGATATCGCTGCAGCTGTAGGTCTGAAGTATACTACTACAGGAGATACTCTCTGTGATGAAAAGGCTCCAATCATCCTTGAATCAATGGTATTCCCTGAGCCAGTTATTCAGATGTCAGTTGAACCTAAGACTAAGTCAGACTCTGACAAGATGGACAATGCTTTAGCTAAACTTGCTGAAGAAGACCCAACTTTCAAGACATATACTGATGAAGAAACAGGTCAGACTATCATCGCCGGTATGGGTGAATTACACTTAGATATCATCATCGACCGTATGAGAAGAGAATTCAACGTTGAATGTAGCGTTGGTGCTCCACAGGTAGCCTTCAGAGAAACAATCAGACAGGCTGCGGATTGTGAAGGTAAATTCGTCAGACAGTCAGGTGGTAGAGGTCAGTATGGTCATGTATGGATCAAGTTCGAACCAAACGAAGAAGGTAAAGGATTTGAATTCATCGATGCAGTTGTTGGTGGTTCAGTACCTAGAGAATACATCAAGCCAGTTCAGGATGGCTTAATCGCAGCATTAAACAACGGTTTAATCTGTGGCTACCCTATCGTTGATATTAAGGCTACATTATTCGATGGTTCTTACCATGAAGTCGACTCATCAGAAATGGCCTTCAAGACAGCTGCATCTTTAGCTTTAAAGGAAGCTGCCAAGAAGTGTAAGCCAGTATTACTTGAACCAATCATGGATGTTGAAGTGGTTGCACCAAGTGAATACTTAGGTTCAGTAATGGGTGATATTACTAAGCGTCGTGGTCAGATTAGAGATCAGGAAGAAAGAGGTAACGCTACAGCTGTTAGAGCTTATGTTCCACTTTCAGAAATGTTCGGCTATTCTACAGACTTACGTTCATTCACTCAGGGTAGAGGTAACTACATAATGCAGATGGATCACTATTCAGAAGTTCCTAAGAGCATTATGGAGGAAATCGCTAAGAAAAACGCCAAAGATTAATTGCCTTTATAACGCAATTATCTTAAAATAAATAAGTAAAACGGAGGAAATATTTTAAATGGCAAAAGAAAAATTTGACCGTTCGTTAGAACATGTCAATATCGGTACTATCGGTCACGTTGACCATGGTAAAACAACTTTAACTGCTGCTATTACTAAGGTATTAGCTGAAAAGGGTCAGGCTGAATTCAAGGCTTACGACCAGATTGATGGTGCACCTGAAGAAAAGGAAAGAGGTATCACTATCAATACTGCACACGTTGAGTATAAGACTGCAAAGAGACACTACGCCCATGTAGACTGCCCAGGACACGCTGACTATGTAAAGAACATGATCACTGGTGCAGCTCAGATGGATGGTGCTATTCTGGTAGTTGCTGCAACTGATGGACCAATGCCACAGACAAGAGAACACATCCTGTTAGCTAGACAGGTAGGCGTTCCTTACATCGTAGTATTCCTTAACAAGTGCGATATGGTTGATGACCCAGAATTAATCGACTTAGTTGAAATGGAAGTAAGAGAATTACTTTCTGAATATGGATTTGATGGCGACAACGCTCCAATCATCAGAGGTTCAGCTCTTCAGGCATTAAATGGTGACCCTGAATATGTTGCTAAGATTGATGAATTAATGGAAGCTGTTGATACTTACATCCCTTCTCCAGTAAGAGATATTGATAAGCCATTCTTAATGTCTGTAGAAGATGTATTCACAATCACTGGTCGTGGTACAGTTGCTACAGGTAGAGTTGAAAGAGGTGTTGCTAAGTTAAACGATGAAGTTGAAATCGTTGGTATCAAGGCTACAAGAAAGACTGTTATTACAGGTCTTGAAATGTTCCGTAAGCAGTTAGACCTTGCTGAAGCAGGTGATAACATCGGTGCATTACTTCGTGGTGTAAACAGAGATGAAGTTGAAAGAGGACAGGTTCTTGCTAAACCAGGTTCAGTTACTCCTCATACTGATTTCAAGGCTCAGGTTTACGTATTAACTAAGGAAGAAGGCGGCCGTCATACTCCATTCGTTGCTAACTACCGTCCACAGTTCTATTTCCGTACA
>JBJFHC010000095.1:0-4020 GCA_051893275.1 Erysipelotrichaceae bacterium
TGTCCGCCTGACAGATTAGTAATATATAACTTATATGCTCTGTCTGAATTATTTTCTTTATTTAGTGCTTTTGAGAAGAAAACATCAATTCCACCTGAACTGGTAGTAGTGGAAAGCCCTTCGGTTTCTCCATCCAGATTTATCAGTCTTCTTGATCTGATGTATTCTGGTTTCAGCTTAAAAGCTCCTTCCATTGTTGTTTCTTCCTGAGTGGTAAATATTGCCTCGATTGGAGGATGGGCAAGTGTTTTATCGTCAAGCACTGCCAGCATTAAAGCTACACCAATGCCATCGTCGGCACCCAGGGTTGTATCCCTGGCTTTTATGTAACCATCTTCTTCATAGATTTCTAAGCCCTTAGAAAAATCATAATCATTATCACTCTCTTCAACCATATCGATATGAGACTGTAAAGCTACCGGCTTATGGTTTTCATATCCTTTTGATGCCGGTTTATAGATTACGACATTAAAAAACTTGTCCTGTTCCAGTTTAAGCCCTCTTTCTCGGGCAAATCTGCATAGATAATCGCTGAGCTGTTTTTCGTTTCCCGAGCCATGAGGGATTTTGCTTATTTCTTCAAAGTAGTGAAGGTATGTTTCTTTAGAAATTATAGACATATTAGATACCATCCTTTTATTGATTTCATTTTATCAGTATAAATTGATATGTAAAAAGTCAAAACTTTGGGAAATAATAGTACTTTCATGAATTTTTATCAGAAGCTATACATATGAAATTAAAAGTGTAAAATTATTTAAAGGTGATACTTATGAACAAATATTATGATGACTGCAGTATCTTAAATTTAGATACAGAAATTAAAGAAGAAAAAGAAGGGTGGTATGTCTTTAAAGAAACCATCTTCTATGGTGAAAAGGGTGGAATGCTAAGTGATAAAGGAACCATTAATGGTTTAGAAGTTCTTGATTTAAAATATGAAGATGAAATCCTATACCATAGAGTAGATGGCATTTTAAGCAATCCGATTCATATGGAAGTAGATGGCTTTAACAGAAGACTGAATACCTCTGTACAGAGTGTACTGCATCTGCTTGATGGCTATTACGAAAAGACAGGAAACTATATTCCCTCTGTTGGCGTAAATCCGAATAATCAGTGGTATGAGGTGAATATTAAGGATATTGACGAATCCCATCTGACAGAAGTAGAAAAATATATGAAAAAAGTAATCCGGGATGATATAAAGCTGCAGATTAAATATATCAGTGGTAAAGATTATCCAGATCCTAAATATCAGGATTTTAATGATTTGAGAGTTATATCCTTTGGAAATTTAGATTCACAGCCATGTGGAACTCTCCATATTAATTCAACAAAAGAGATAGGGGATTTTGTCATACTTAATAAAGAAAAGACATCAAGAGGCACTAAGGTTTATTTTGCCTGTGGTGAAGCAATTGGTCTAAAACTTAAAAAAGATAATTCTATAATTAATAATTTATCTAAAACATTAAGCTGTAAGATTGATGAATTAGATGATAAGACAAAAGATCTTTTTGAAAACAGTAAGAAGCTTAAAAAAGAGGTATCCGATCTGAATAATGAACTAATTTCATATAAAGCCCATAAGCTCATCTATTCAGATTCAGTTACTGAAGTTATATGTAAAGACCCCAATGAGCTGAGAAATCTGGCCAGTACACTGGCTTCTATGATAGAGGAAGACAGAATTCTTTATTCTTATATAGAAAATGTATTAAATATCGCTGTATTATCCAAAAATGGAAATGCTCGCAATATTTTTAAAAAGCTGCAGGAAGACTTTAATATTCAGGGAGGCGGTTCGCCTAAGACTGTGTTAGGGAAATATACTGCTGAAGATGATATCATCGATAAACTCAGGCTGTATCTTTAAGGCAATCTTGAGGCAATCAGTTATGCATTATAATTAACTCAGATTTTATTTCTGAGTTTTTTTCTTTACCGCTAAAGATTTAATGCGTATAAAATAGCGTAGAAGGAGTTAAATATTATGAAAGAAATTGATGATTGCAGCACATATCTTTTCAATCTTGATGAGGACTGGGAAAAGCTTTAAAAAAACAGAAGGAGTATCTTGCATTTATTAGAAAGTAAATATATATGAAAAAGTTTATTTGTTTATTAACATTAATTTTATTACTGTTTACCGGCTGCAGCAGCAGACCAGAACGTACCAAGGATATTGTAGTTCTTTTTACTGGCGATGTTCATTGTGCAGTAGAAGAAAATATTGGCTATGCATCTTTGAAGGCCTATAAGGATAAGCTTATAGAAGAAGGCAAGGAAGTTTTATTAATCGATACTGGTGATGCAATACAGGGTGGCATGATTGGTTCTTATTCAAAGGGTGAAGGAATAATTGAAATCATGAATGAGCTGGGCTATTCAGCAATGACTATCGGCAATCATGAGTTTGACTATTCGGTAGATAATATTATCTCTCTTGAGGATAAGGCGAATTTCCCTTTTTTAAGCTGTACATTTTATGATTTAAGAACTAATGAGCTGGTTTTTGAACCATATACATTTGTCGAAGCTGATGGACTTAAAATTGCGATAATCGGTATTACTACACCAAGTACAATTACTTCTTCCAGACCTACATATTTTACAGATGAGAATAATAACTTCATCTATGGTTTTACAAATGATTCGGTTGAGCTCTGGGATAAGATTCAGGATACTGTGGATGAAGTTAATAAAAAGGGTGCTGATATAGTAATAGCGGCATCACATCTTGGTTCAGATGAGGGCTATATTTATTCTTCTATAGATATGATACAAAATACAAGCGGTATTGATGTGGTACTGGATGGACATTCTCATTCAATAATCGAAGGAAATACTATAAAGAATAAAGATGGCGAAGATGTACTTTTGACCTCTACCGGTGAAAAGCTTAATAATATCGGCTATCTGGAAATAGCACAGGATGGATCTATTTCTTCAAATTTAGTTGATACCTATGAAGAAAAAGATGAAGCAGTAACTTTAAAGATTGAAGAAATAAAAGCTGAATTTAAAGAAGAAATGTCTAAAGTTATTACTACAATAAATGTACCACTTTTAATTAATGATCCAAAAACTACCCTAAGAATGGTCAGAAATCAGGAAACAAATATGGGTGACATTGTTGCGGACGCCTATAGATATGCAGGTGACAGCGATATAGCCATGGTCAATGCAGGCGGTGTCAGAAGTGACATATTACCAGGTGATGTAACAAAGGAAATGGCATTTAATGTCAATCCTTTCGGTAATATGCTCTGTAAAGTAAGCATTAAAGGCAAAGAAGTGCTTAAAATACTGGAAATAGGGGCAGCGAGCCTTCCTGAAGAAAATGGTGGTTTTATGCAGGTTTCCGGCATAACTTATACAGTAGATACCAGTGTTGCTTCATCTATTAAAAAAGATGAAAAGGGTATGGTCGTAAGTATAGATGGAGAATACCGTGTTAAAGATGTATTAATCAATGGTGAACCATTAGAACTGGAAAAAGAATATACTTTAACTTCAAACAATTATATTCTAAAGAACATGGGAGAAGGTGTAGTTCTGGAAGATACACAGCTTCTGATGGATGATTTTATGGTTGATGCCGATGCCTTCATCGCATATATACAGGCAGCTGATGTCGATCAATTATATGCCAACCCATTTGGAGATGGCCGTATACTTATTATTAAATAATCAGGCATTTTTGAGGCAACATTTCTTTAATAAAATAAAAGTGGGTGAAATATTATGACAAATTTTAATAGTGAAAATCTAAAAGAAGTTAATGGTGGTGGAAGTAATTCTGCCGCAGGGGAACGTGTCTATATCCCATGTCGTTGCTGTGGTCATCCTTATCTGGTTATGTTGGTAAATCCAACAATTTACCGCTGTAACAACTGTAACACCAAATATTACCAGGAAGATGGCAAACCAGGTAAAGTGATGTCCGGTGGTGTCTATAAAACCGGTGATGGTGCCAATGGCACCTGGTAAGGGAGATCTTATGACAAATATTGA
>JBJFHC010000096.1:0-3979 GCA_051893275.1 Erysipelotrichaceae bacterium
GAAAGAACCAAGTCAGAGAGTAAAAGATATTTTAGCTAAAATGACTACGAAAGAAAAAGCAGCACAGCTAAGCTGTGTCATGCCATCTTTGCTGCTCAACAAAGGCGTATTTGATAAAACAAGAGCCGATGAGGCGATGCCTGATGGTGTGGGACGTATGACTCAGTTTGCCTCGGGATTTACCGATCCGGTGCAGGCGGCTGAGGGCTACAATGCGATACAGAAAGATATTATTTCTAAATGTGGTCTGCCTGCCATTATTCAGAATGAATCATCAAGCGGTACCGTTGCGGCTGAAGGAACTATCTTCCCGGTACCCGTAGCTTTAGCTGCCACTTTCGAAGATGAATTGGCTTATAAGATGGGCAAGGTCATCGGTGATGAAGGAAAGGCCATTGGTGTGCATGCCATGATGTCACCGGTTGCCGATATCAATAGAGATTCCAGATGGGGAAGGGTGGATGAAACCTTTGGTGAAGATCCGTTTCTGGCTGCCCGATTTACTTCTGAAGAAGTTAGAGGTATCCAGGGTGATGATTATACAAAACGCTGTGCTGCCTTAGCCAAGCACTTTGTAGGCTATGGTGCTTCAGAAGGTGGCATTAACTGTGCAACCATCAATATCGGCAAGAAAGAGCTTTTTGAAGTCTATGCCACACCATTTGCCGCTGCGATAAAGGAAAACAACATGCAGCAGGTTATGGTTACCTACTCTGAAATTGATGGAAGACCAATGTCGGTCAACGACGAATATACGCAAAAACTCTTAAGAGAAGATCTGGGCTTTAATGGCATTGCGGTATGTGATGGTATGTCAATTCCTAGAGTCATCGAGACCCAGGGCATGTATGAATCACGTGCCGAACTGGCTGGCAAGGCACTAAGAGCCGGTATTGATGCCGATACGATGTTCACTACTGTCTACAACCATATCGAAGAGGGCGTTGAAAAAGGTCTGGTTGATATGAAGGACCTGGATGCGGCAGTTCTTAGAACCTTAGCATTCAGAGAAGAAATGGGTTTACTGGATAATCCTTATGTTGATGTATCCAAAGTAAGAGAAATCTATGATGACCCAAAGTCCGATGAATTATCAGCAGAAATCGCCCAGAAATCAATTACTTTATTAAAGAATAATGGTATATTGCCTTTAAAGAATAAAAAACAGAAAATCGCCATTGTGGGACCATTTGCCACAAAACTGGCCGGTTTCTTTGGTGGCTATGCCTATCCGGCCATGATGGGTTCATTCCTGGAAATGATTGTTGATCCTTCAGTTTCAGTGAACATGGAAGGTTTCCAGGAGATAGCTGAAAAGATGTTTGATGTACCAACCATGAAGGCAAAAATGTATAAGGACCCAACTAAGCCATTCTCCGAAAACTTTGATGATTATTTAAGAGAAAGTCTAGGTACCAAGTCAATGTATGAGGCTATAAAGGAAGAATTTGCAGAATCAGAAATTGTAGCTATTGGCAAATCATTAAATACACCAGAATATGAGACTATTATCAGTGAATCACTTGATTTATGCAAAGATGCTGATATTGTCATTATGGCCTTAGGTGAAATAACTGGTCAGGGAAAAGATGCCACATCAGGCGAGGGCATCAATCATCCAGATCTCTCGCTTCCTTTCCATCAGGAAGAACTGGTTAAGGAAGTTAAAAAGTTAAACAAGCCAATGATTCTTACTTTATTTAATGGCCGTCCTATGGCCCTTGGTGAGGTTGAACCATTATTTGATGCCATAGTTGAGTGCTGGTATCCAGGTCCTGCCGGAGCAATGCCAGTTGTAAAAGTTTTAAGTGGTGCCTATAATCCAGAAGGCAGACTGCCAGTTACTTTCCCTCAGATTTCTGCCCAGTGTCCAATCTATTATGGAACCAAGACGGGCTCTGGCTATATGAATATTAAGCAGGAACCGGAGAAATCGGTAATGCAGCCGTTATATCCATTTGGCTATGGTTTGTCTTATTCAGATTTCAAAATTGATAATTATAGGTGTGATGAATCTGTTGAAACAGGCAAATCATTTAAGCTTTCCTTTGATGTAACAAATATTTCTGATAGAAAGGGTAAAGAAACTGTACAGATCTATACTCATTCAATCTGTCCAACAGTCAATAGACCAATTAAAGAATTAAGAGGTTATGTAAAAGTTGACTTAAATCCTGGTGAAACTAAAACACTTGAATTTGAACTGGATACCCGAAACTTTGGCTATCTTAATGCAGATAATGAATTCGTGATTGAAAACAGAGCTCAGGAAGTATTTGTCTGCACTGATTCGAGTACTATAGTTCATAAATCAAGAATTGAATTTACCGGTAAGACAAAAGAAATACTTCATGATAGAGTATTTAATTTCAGGGTAAAAGTTTCATCAGCAGGTTTAAGTGATGAAGAACTTGAAGATGTTTCTGGCGGTTCTATAATGGAGCTGAGAAATAAACCGGCAATTATGTTATAAGTCATGCAAAAACGCATGACTTTTTTAAGGCAACATTGAGGCAACCTTTGAGTTATATAATTTTAAACTAGGATAATTATTTTAAATTATCTGAAAGGGGTTAATATAGTAATTATGTGGACAAGAAAAGAGTTAAAAACCAAAGCTAAAACTAACTATAAGAAGAATTTATGGCCATCAGTTATGGCGTCATTAGTGCTACTGTTTGTTAGTGGTGCAACCAACACTTATTATGTTAAGCAAACAAACAATGTCGCAGTACAGCAGGGCTATGAAAGCACACTTAACGCAGTGAGTGATCATCTTGTGGAATTTATTATCGCTGTTCTGGCAGTTACTGGTGTAGCACTTATTATTGGCGTACTTTTTAAAATTTTTGTATTGAATCCGGTTAGTGCATCCTGTCAGTATTTCTATGTAGAAAATATAAAGAATGAAAATGCCAGCTATAAAAGCATTTTTAAGGGTGTAGAAAAGGAAATATGGCTAAAACTGACAGCTGCTGTCTTCATGAAGAAACTTATCTGTGGCTTATGGGGCCTGCTGTTTGTAATCCCAGGTATTGTAAAGAACTATCAGTATCGTTTCGTTGAAAATCTGATTATCGAAAATCCTGAGATGAGCTGGAGAGAGGCTATGAAGACTTCAAAAGCTATGACCGATGGTCAAAAGGCCAATATGTTCGTTCTCGATCTGTCATTTATCTTATGGTATGTATTAGCCTGTGTACCAGTTCTTGGCTGGTTTGTATTACCATACATCCTGCAGACAGATGCAGAGCTATATCTGACATTAAAGAAATAGCTGATTTAAATTTTGACCTCAAACGAGGTCTTTTTTCGTTTAGAATCCCAATTTGCAAAGAGTAGGTAATTGTTAATATCCCTAATGCATAAAGATATATAATTGATGTGTTCAAGAAAGGAACACTATTGGGACCTTTCACGAATACATCAATGCAATGCTTGGCGGCTCGTTGATGTGTTCCTGAAAGTTCCAGCCGCCAAACAAATGAAAAAAGATAAAAATAATACTGCCCCCTGGGGCAATTCTTTGAAATTTTTGTCATGGGATGATAATAATAACGAAGATGATCCATCAAAGAAACTGATATCTTCTACAGTCCATGAATGGTATGATGCAAAGCACCGAAGCATGTCTATAGAAGAGGTTGAATTTATAAACTCGCTGGAAATAAATAACTGTCCATATTGCGGTTCTACAGATATTGTGAAGTATGGTTATTGTGATAATGGATATCAGAGATTTTACTGCAACAGCTGTGATAAAACATCTTCCCCATTAACAGGTACCATATTTGATTCAAAGAAGATTCCTATCAGTGAATGGATAGAATATCTTATTCATCTTTTTGAGTTTCACAGTGTCACAACATCCGCAAGAGACAACAGAAATGCGGTTTCTACCGGCAGATACTGACTGATTAAGGTATTTGCCGTACTTGAAAACATACAGGAAGACATAGTTCTTGAAGGTACCATCTAT
>JBJFHC010000097.1:0-3971 GCA_051893275.1 Erysipelotrichaceae bacterium
CGTAATGAATTTAAGGAAACAGATCAGGAAAGACCATTTACTTTAGGTCATAAACTGGTTCTGATTGATGTTCTCTTATGTATCATCTGGACTGTCTGGGGTGTTGTATCTGAGGGTTACTATATTCCAGAAATTGCCTCACAGTTCTTTGTGATGGGTCTTGTTGCCGGTATTATCGGTATTATCTTCCATCTTAATGATATGACTGTAAATGATATTGCCACATCTTTCTCACAGGGTGCCTGTGATATGTTGCCAGCTGCGATGTGTGTTGGTATGGCTCAGGGTATTATTATTGTGCTTGGTGGTACAAGCCCAACATCTGGTACTGTATTAAATACTATTCTATATAACATCTCTAATGCCATGAAGGGTTTCCCTCCAGTAATCTCCGCCTGGCTGATGTATGTCTTCCAGTCAATCTTCAACTTCTTTGTTGTATCTGGTTCAGGACAGGCAGCACTCACCATGCCTATTATGGCTCCGCTGGCAGATCTTGTGAATGTTTCAAGACAGACAGCCGTTGTAGCCTTCCAGCTTGGTGATGCCTTCACTAATATGATTGTACCGACTTCGGGAGTATTGCTTGGAGCACTGGCTGCTGCAAAACTCGAATGGGGCAAATGGGCCAAGTTCCAGATTAAGTTCCAGGCCTTGCTGTTTATCATGGCAACCATTACCATGGTAATAGCCGTAATGATTGGCTTATCTTAAATAATATATGAAAATGACCGTTGTTTAGCGGTCATTTTATCTGGTTTAGAATATTTATCAGACTTTCGTAGGTCGCTTCCTTTGAAAGTCTTTTTAATAGACTGTCATTTACTAAAAGCTTGCTTAGTTTTATATAATAATCAGAAATATCTGGATCCTCTTTCTTAGACAAGGAAATCATAATGACAATCTGTACTTTTTTATCACCCCATACTACTGGTTTATCTAACAATGCAACACTGGTAAAAGTATCTTCAGTACACTGGCTGTAGGGATGAGGCAGGGCTACACCATTAGCAAAAGCGGTAGTAAAACTTTCTTCTCTTTTCCAGATCAGTTCTTCAAAATTATCAGGAAGTTTGTATATTTTACTTACCTTATCTATCAGAAAAGATATGATTTCTTTCTGAGTATTCAGTTTCAATTCTTTAAAGAAGAGCTCCTTTGGAAAGAATCTTTTCAGAGAACTATTGCCGTCGATGCTGGATTCTATGCGCATAGCTTCGTTAGTATCTAGAATAAAGCCAGTTTCAATTACCGGTACCGGAACAGGTTCTAAGATTGGTACAGTAGTAAAAATTAGATCAATGTTCTCAAAATTCTGATACTTAAGATTTGTGGCATCAATACAGATGAGTTCATTAATCCACTGTCCAAATTTCTGGCGGTACTGATGTTCCAGCAGTTTGGCGGTACCTCTTCCGGTTGCACAGACCAGAATGATATTTCGTTTTCTTGTATCTGCATATCTTTTTTCCATTGATAAATTGATATGAAGCGCTAAAAAACCAATCTCGTCGGACGAGAGTTTTTTTCCAAAAAATAAAGATAGTTCGTGAGCTAGGCTCATTGCAATAATATAGGCATGAGGATAATTGGCTTTAATTGAATCAAGAAGAGGATTTTCCATTCTTAAATCGTACTTTAGCCTGTATGATAAAGGAATCATATGCAATGTTAATGCTAGTTTTAGATTTAAGTCATCAGAGAGGTTTATCTTAAATTCTTCGCTTAGCTGATTTAGAGTTCTTTGAATGATTTCGTCATACTCCCTTGGTATGACGGTGTTATCGGAATCATTGTGCAGTTTTTTACCTAACAAATGCATTGAAATAAAGTGGCATTCATTATTAGGAAGCTTTATATTTAAAGTTTCATCTATCTGTTGGGCTATTTCTCTGGCAATTTTCAGTTCCGATGTGTCTTTTACATCATCTTGAGAAACGTTGATTAAATATCCCTGCTGAACGCGACTTATCGCTATTTCTAAATGGATAACCAGGTTATTAAAGGCAAACTCAGAAACCGAATAATGATATTTACTAAGAGTATTATTCAAGATATTAACAATTTTTTCTCTCATCTGATCATGAGAAAAGGAACGTCTTTTAAAGATGTGGTCACTCTGCAGCTTTCTTAAGTCTTTTTCCTCACCTTTAATTTTTAAGCCATACTTGGGCTTTGTTTCAAGGATGAGATTATATTTCTGAAGTATCTTTCTTACCTGTTTAAGGTCGGCAGTAATGGTGCTTGAGGACTGACAGAGAAGTTCGGCTATTGATTCGGTTTTGATATATCTATCTTCATTTAAAAAGAGTTTTATTATAAAGTTTACTCTTTCTTCAGGAGAATCAGGTATCTGGCTTTCTTTAAGTTCTGAATTAAAAAGTTCTTTATCATAGATATATAAATGATAGCCACAATTTGATTGAGCCGTAACAGAGGCAATATCTTTAAGACTGGAGTTAATTGAAAGGATATCGCTACGAACAGTACGTTCAGAAACACCCAGATGTTCAGCAATTCTTTTTGCGGTGCAGTATTCTTTATTCTGAAGATAATGTAAAATATTTTTTTCTCTTTGTGTAAGCACCTTTATTCTCCTTTTCTGAACCCTATATCTGACAGTGTCATTATATCTTAATTATTTTTTTGTTTCGTTGGAGAATTTTGCCGACCTAGAGTGGAAAATTGTCCTAAGGTAAAGTTGAGCATAAATCATTATGATAATGGTGTAGGAGGAAAAAGAAAATGGATATTACCGAAACAGCATTTATGTTAATCCTCAATGCCGGAAACGCCAGAAGTAACGCAACAGAAGCGGAAAAACTGGCTAGCGAGTATAATTTTGATAAGGCAGAGGAACTCATTGCCCAGGCTAAGGAAGACCTTAATCAGGCCCATCAGATTCAGACTAATCTGGTACAGGCTGAGGCAAGAGGGGAGAAACAGGAGTTTGGCTTAATAATGGTTCATGCTCAGGATCATTTGACTATGGCCATGCTGTCAATTCAGTATGCATCAAGGATTATTGATGTATATCGAAAAATTTATGTATTAGAAAACAGATAAGGAGAAAAAGCAAAATGAAAATTATGTTAGCGTGTTGTGCTGGCATGTCTACCAGCATGCTGGTTGAAAAAATGAAAAAAGCCTGTGAGGAACAGGGAAAAGATTATGAAATCTGGGCCTGTCCAATTGAATCAATCCCAAACAATGTAGACAAGTGTGATGTAATTCTTCTGGGACCTCAGGTTCGTATGGAAAAACCAAATGTTGAAAAGATGGCTAAGGGAAAGCCAGTTGAAATTATTAATCCAATGGATTACGGACGTTTAAATGGAGCTGGGGTTGTAGCTGCAGCTGAAAAAATGTTGAATAAATAAAAAGGGGAAAAATAAAATGATGGATAAATTTACTAGCTTCTTAGATAAATGGATGCTTCCAGTAGCTAACTTTATGAACAAGAACAAATATATAGCTTGCGTTAGAGATGCATTTACCGTAATAATGCCCGTGACTATAGCTGGATCTTTCGCTTTATTACTAAATATCTATATTTGTGGAAATAACGGCCTAGCTAGCGTGGCTGGATTTGAGTGGTTGAAGACTTTCTCTGGAATGTTTACAACAGTAAACTACGCAACAATTAGCTGTATAGCTTTATGGACTACTTTGGTTGTTGGGTATACTCTTGGCGACAAAAACGAACAGAAGCCATTAATCACTATGATTATTGCCGGATGCTCATTCCTGGTACTGTTAGATCCAAATGCGATTTCTTCGAATCTTGGAGCATCGTCTTTATTCCTCAGTTTCTTTGCAAGTATTCTATCGGTTGTGGTTTTCTCTAAACTGATGAGGAATGAAAAGATTAAGATAAAACTTCCAGAATCAGTTCCGCCAATGATTTCTAACAGTTTTAATGCCCTGATTCCAGCCTGTCTGACTATCTTCTTATTTGGTATTGCGGGTGG
>JBJFHC010000098.1:0-5094 GCA_051893275.1 Erysipelotrichaceae bacterium
TCCTCCTGTATCTATTATATCAGTATTTTTACTGATATATTTACAAATAAATAAGACAATCATTATTTATAAATGATTGTCTATTGTTGTTATGCTACAGCTTTTTTATAGCTCTTCTTGACAAAGAGAACATTTACAGCCGTAATAATTAATGACACCGCCAGCAGTACCAGAGCCACCGCGATTACCAGCAGAATCACATATGGCAGGATTGGATTACCCTGTGACAATGCAGTCATAAGGTTAAAGACATAGGACTTGATTGATAATCCTAAAGCTGTCAGAGTTACCGCAAACATAAAGATGGTTGGAATACCAGTAAAAAGAGCGGCTGATCTTTCTTTGGCTGTCTGTACAAGCCAAGAAGTAACGGCCAGCAAGGCTACAGAAGCTAATAATTGATTGGCTGAGCCAAAGATTGGCCAGATGACATTGTAGGCAGCTGCACCATTATAGGTAGCGGAAGAAAGAATGTAGCCAGGAATTACAGTAGCCAGAGTAGCACATACAGCACCGGCTGCTTTCTTGAATGATGAACCCTTAGATGCTACAAAGAAGTCAAGAACTGGGTTGGAACTGTTATTTTCACAGAGTTCCTGGAACATATATCTGGCAATTCTGGTAGCTGAATCAAGTGAGGTCAGACAGAACATTGAGAAGGCCAGACCGCCAACCTGATAGCCGAGTTCATAGCTTAAGCCAAATCTTTCAAATATTGTCGCAATTCCAGCATAGAACAAAGTGAAACCGCCTGCTTCAGAACCGGCTGCCCTGGCAGTAGCGGCTACACCGATTACGATTACCGCAAACAGACCTTCAATGAGCATGGCACCATAGCCAACTCTTTTAATATCTGGCGATTCTTTTTTCACTGTCTTTGATGAAGTACCAGAAGATACCAGGGAGTGGAAGCCAGATACCGCACCACAGGCAATTGTTACAAACAGGAACGGAAAGATAAAGCCACCAGCTGAGGCTGCATAAGGCGCAAAGACTGGAATTGTGTCTAAAGAAGGATGGCAAACCAGCACTCCCACAAAAGATAGCGCAATCACACCATACAGCAGATAAGAAACCAGGTAGCCTCGAGGCTGCAACAGAATCCATGAAGGAAGATTGGCGGCTACCAGGATATAAAGCGAAACAAGGACAAACCAGGTCCTGATTGAGAAGCTTAAGAATGGAAACCTGAAGCCAATGGCTACTGATGCAACTAAGAGAGCCAGACAGATAAGGGTATTAAGCCATACCGGTTTCTTGAAATGGTTGATGATGCCAAATACGACAGCCGCAATACAGATCAAGAAGGAAGCGGTCGCAATCTTGGCACCAGTACCCTCATAGACATTGCCACCCGATACCGCAGTTTCGGCAAATGATGCGGCTACAAAGTAAGTGAAGGCTCCAAGTACCAGCATCAATGTCAGCCAGGCAAAGGTGTTAAACAGTTTCTTGGCTTTTTCACCCAGATTTACTCTGGTAATTTCACCGATTGATTTTCCCTTGTGTCTGACTGAGGCAAACAGTGATGAATAATCGTGAACACCACCCACAAAGATTGAACCCAGTGTTACCCATAAGAAAGTTGGAAGCCAGCCAAATGGCAGAGCCTGAATTACACCGGTAATTGGACCGGCACCGGCAATTGATGAAAACTGGTTGCCCAGGACTACAACGTTGTTGGTTGGAATATAATCTTTATCATCATTGATTTCTTCAGCTGGTGTTTTATTTTCGTTGGAGATACCCCATTTCTTTGCCAGAAAATCACCATATACCTTATAAGCCAATACAAATGCCACAACGGCTGAGATAAGAAGAACTACACTATTCATTTTTTAAAATACCCCTTTCAGTTTTTTCATTAATAATTCATTAGTTGCGTTGCCACATATTTCCTTTTTTTCCTGATCTATGCCAATAAGACGCATTATGAAGGCACCATTTAAGCCAAATTTAATCAGTTCTGTTTTCTGATACCTTTTAATCATTTTCTTTAAATCAGTATTTAATTCCGTAAATATTACGACATTGAACAATGTTTCATAATGGTCTTCAACAATGTCTACAGAGTCTTTAAGTGTTTTAAATAATTTTTCCATTTCCTTTTTAAATGTTTCTTCATTAATCTTCATCTTGATGAAATAAACATTTTCTCTTAAGACATATTTATCAATCTCTTTTTTAGAAACAGCCATTGTTCTGCCCTGAATATCATATCTGCAGGCTATGTATTCAAAGCGATAATACTTAATCCTGACATTCTTTTTAATGTCAAAGCCTGATTCAAAGATGCGTCTTATTTTTTCCTCCATATTCCCTCCTTTCAAGAAAAAAGCGGGGTGAATACACTCCGCTTAAATTCAGATAAAATGTATTCAAAAATACTTATTGGACCATAAGCTTAATAATAATGACTAATAACAGAGATAAATAAAAGCTGACTATACCTGAGTCAGCTAATATAAATTCGTTATCAAAATATGACACAGCTGTCATTCTGAATGCATTTGTTACTGAGTTATTGCGATAGTTAAACATCTGTGTCTCCTTTCATTACTAAACCTTTACAGTCCAGTTTTTAGTATCTTCAATCTTTCCCCACTGGATACCGGTTAAAGTATCATAGAGTTTCTGGGTTAATGGACCAATATTGCCATCCCCAATATTTACACTGTCATTTTTCCAGGTCAGTTCCTTTACTGGTGAAACAACAGCGGCAGTACCAGTACCAAAGACTTCTTCAAGCGTACCGTTGTGTCCAGCCTTCATAACATCTTCGATTGCCAGTTTTCCTTCAATTACTTCATAGCCCCAGTCTTTCAGCAGCTCAATAATGCTGCGTCTGGTGACTCCTGGAAGTACGGTGCCGGTTGTAGCGGCAGTATAGATTTTGCCGTCAATCTTGAACATAATGTTCATGGAACCTACTTCTTCAACATATTTCTTTTCTACACCATCAAGCCACAAAACCTGGGAGTAGCCAATTTTTTCGGCCATCTCACCAGCCTTGATAGAAGCAGCATAGTTGCCTCCACATTTGGCAAAGCCAGTTAAGCCCGGTGCAGCACGGATATATTCATCTTCGACATAAATCTTTACCGGCTTTATGCCTTCTGCATAATAGGCACCGCTTGGAGATGTAATGATACAGAAGATATATTTCCTGGCGGCATGAACCCCAAGTCCTACATCATTGGCGAATATAAATGGTCTTATATAAAGCGATGTTCCTTCAAACGAAGGTACCCAGTCTCTTTCCACATTAACCAGGGTCTTAATCGCTTCTATAAAATCTTCTATTTCAATTTTTGGTATACATAATCGATCAGCTGAATCCTGAAATCTCTTGGCATTGCAGTCGGGTCTAAACAGCAGGATATCATCATTTGCGGTACGGTAAGCCTTCATTCCTTCAAATATTTCCTGCGCATAATGCAAAACACTGGAAGCCGGATCTATTTCAAATGAATGATAGGGTTCAATTCTGGCATCATGCCAGCCCATTCCTTCATCATATTCCATGACAAACATATGGTCGCTGAACTTCTTGCCAAAGCCAAGTCCTTCAGCTGTCTTTGGTTTTTCCTTTAGTTTTTCAGATTTAATAATCTTGATATTCATCGGTATAACCTTCTTTCTGTTTTCTATTCTAAATCCGGAGCATACCGTATGTAAATAATTTTCTGAAAATATTTCTATATTTTTTACATATTAATGTAAATTTTTTCATTATAAAAACCTTCATCATGAAGGTCTCTATTTTCTATATACCGTTTTACCATCAACAATGGTTTCAATAAGCACACCATTTACTTTTCTTCCATCAAATGGTGTACATTTTCCCATAGATATAAACTTATTACTGTCTACTGTATATTCACTGTTTAAATCAAATATGGCCAGATCACATTTTTTATTAAATTCAATCTTTCCGCCTTCTATGCCAAATATTCGGGCGGGATTTGTCGACATCAGTTTAACAAGTTCCTCTAAAGAAATAATGTCCTTCTTGACAAATTCGGTATAAAGAAGCGCAAATGAAGCCTCATTCTCTACAATGCCAAAACTGGCCTTAGATACTTCACAGTTTTTCTCCGCTTCAGAGTGTGGCGCATTATCCGAGCAGATTACTTCAATGGTTCCATCCTTAATTCCTTCAATCAGAGCTTCCTGATCTTTCTTTGATCTGAGTGGCGGATTCATTTTAAAGCGTCCATGATTTTCGCTTATATCATCTTCATTCAATAATAGATGATGAGCTGTTACTTCACCCGATACTATATCCGAAACCTTTTTAGCTTTTCTTAAAGCTTCAACCGATTCAACAGCCGACATATGACAGATATGGAAACGGCAGCCGGTTTCTTTAGACAGCTCAAGATCTCTTATTACTTCTTTATATTCTGAGGCATTGTTGATACCGGCATCATGATATTTTTCAGATACATGTCCAAGATTTAGACTTCCACCATGAAGCTCACTTTCATCCTCACAATGAGCGGTAATCAGACCATCGAATTTCGCTATTTCTTCCATGGCCTTTTTCATATCTTCTTTTTGTTGCACACCCTTGCCATCATCAGAGAATACTCTGTATTCTTTAGAGATTTCCCTGAAGTCCACAAGTTCCCCTACACCCTTCTGTCCTTTGGTTATCGCAGATACAGGTATTACTTTAATTACTGCATCTGAATCAATTATTTTCTGTTCAAGATGCAGATGTTCCAAAGAATCAGCAGCTGGCTTTAGATTAGGCATCGCAAAAACAGTAGTAAAGCCACCCCTTGCGGCAGCCATAGTACCAGTTTTAATAGTTTCCTTATATTCATAGCCAGGCTCTCTTAGATGAACGTGGGTATCAATTAAACCAGGAATAACCGTATAGCCCTCATAATCATATTCTTCATCATAAGCTATATTGTTTTCTCTTAGATATCCTTCATCATCAATAATAAAATCCATTTTCTTAAATGAATCATTAATATATACATTCGCATTTCTATAAAGTCTAGACATATGAACCTCCAGTCGTTAAGAGTATTTTATCATACTAAATCAGTTAATCATAAATACGATATGTTATATATTCTG
>JBJFHC010000098.1:5194-16378 GCA_051893275.1 Erysipelotrichaceae bacterium
AGTATTTTATCATACTAAATCAGTTAATCATAAATACGATATGTTATATATTCTGTAAAGTTTTTCATTATTAATCAAAAAAACTTCAGTTTTCTTTAAATTAAGTGAGGTATTTAAGATTTTTTTGACAATAACAATATAGAGGAGAAAAAATTATGCAAGTACCAACCACCTTAAGCAGAAATATAAATCTGGCAGACAAAATGTCTGCCTATGATGAACATGCCAAAAATCTTTTAGCCATAAAAAGCGTCACAGCCAGAATTCTGAAATATACGCTGAGAGAATTCGAAGATTATGAACCAGAATATATTGAACAGAACTGCATAGGAGATTACATATCAGATAAAACTGTAAACCCAGGAGAAACAAAAGTTAAAGAAATGAACAGTGAATCAACAATTCAAAATGAGGGAACATTTCACTTCGACATTCTTTTTGAAGCTAAAATGCCTGGTAATGATATCAGAAATAAATGTATAATAGACATGGAGATTCAGAAAAGCAGCAATCTCCCCTACAAAGTATGTCAAAGAGGAATCTTTTATGGTGGGAGAATTATTTCCCAACAGTATGGAACATACTTTATAAAATCAAATTATCAGGATATTATCAAAGCTATCACTATCTGGGCGGTTTTTTATAAATCAAAGCAAAAGCAGAACACACTGGAAAGATTTACTATTGATAAACATGTAGAAATAGGAGAAGACCTGGATGATTCAAAGGACCATGATTTATTTGAAATGGTGATAGTGGGCCTTGGTGAAAGCGATGAAGTTTCAGCACCGGATTTTATGTACACCCTGCTTACTGACAGGCTTTCAGTAGAAGATAAAAAGAAAAAGCTGGCCGAAAAATACAGTTTAAAAATGACAGAAGAAATACAGATGGAGGTAACAGAAATGTGCAACTTATCAAGCATGATAGCTGAAGAAAATCAACTAATTGGTGAAGAAAGAGGATTTGTAAAAGGTGAAGATAGTAAATCAAGAGAAATGTCTATCTATCTTTATAATCACAATATACCTATGGAAATTATCGCGAATGCCGCAAATACTACAGTTGGACAAGTCCAGGAATGGATAAAGAGAGAGTCAAAACAACAAGGATTTGAGTTAAGGACGGGCAAATAATATGTATGATTTAGCAAGCATGATAGCTGAAGAGAATCTGAAAATCGGAATAGAAAGAGGATTAAGAATAGCTGAAGAAGAAGAAGCGAAAAATACCGGTAAAACAATAGGAATAATTCTTGGCAGATATAAAAAAGCTAAAGAAGTATCTCTTAAACTATATGCCAAAAATGAACCAATTGAATATATTGCATATATTGTCGGTTCTACCGTTGACCAGGTAAAAGAATGGATTGAGCATCCAGATTATGATGATATTGACAAACTGAGGCACGATTTGCTCGTTCGCAATCAAATTAGCCAGTAATAGAAAGGCAGCAGACTTCAATTCTGCTGCCTTTTAATTACTTCTGATAAATCAGTTCCAGTGAAGAATAAAGAGGATCGCTGTCATTTAATTCACCGTTAGATGGAAGTATGCCATTACTGCTGTAGTATATCCTGTCAGCGTTGTTTTCATCAGAAACGTTATAGATAAGGGTATATTGAGACATGGCATTAAAAGAAGAAAACAGTTCATCAAATTTTGTAGTATCAGCACAAAGGGCTATACAGTCATATTCTTTACCATTTTCAGATAAAGTAAATCTGACCTGTGAAATCTGATTCCATACTCCATGTTCTATTTCCAGTATGAGATCCTTTCCCTTTTCTTCTACATTAAGCTGGTTTATATCAATATATTCTGTTGTGTTTTTTAAATAAAACAGAGATAAAGAAAATATAGATATCATAATAAAGATACTTAAAAGTGAAATAATGATATTTCTTCTGACAATTTTTTTGTGCATCAGTTTTAGTATATCGGCATGTTCCTTTTCCAGTTCTGCATCTGCAATATTGAGTTCCACTGTTTTTGAATCATTTAATTTATCCAGATATTCTCTGCAGTCTTCACATTCACCCAGGTGTTCATCAACTATTTTTCTTGATGCAGAAGATAAAACATCGTCGATATATAAGGGTAAAAGGTCTTTAATTACATCATGATTATATTTCATCCTTAAGTTCCTCCTTTATCTTCATTCTGGCTCGATAGTAGGTTACCCTGGCCCAGGATTCATTTTTATTAAAGAGTGCAGCTATCTTCTTAAAGCTTAAATCAGACAGCGCTCTTAACATAAATACTTCTTTATATGGTTCATCGAGTTCATGGACTTTCTTTAATATCTTTTCACTTAGTTCGGTATCGATTTTTTCTTCCTTTAAAGCTATATTATCTTCAAGAGGAGTATAGCGTTTATCTTCCTTAAGCTTGTTCAGATAAAGATTCTTTGCGATCTGACAGAGCCATACCGAAAGCTTGCATTCACCTTTAAACTTATTGATATTGTTTATTGCCCGATACATCGTCTCGGCAGTCAGTTCTTCAGCCAGATTTACATCAGCACCCATTTTTAAAAGGAAGCGATAGACCTGATCAAAATATTCAAGATATAGTTTTTCTTTATCCATCATTCCTCCTTCATTTATTAGACTGTAAAAGCACTTAAACGTTACATAGATATTATCTGTTTTTTCATAAAACTTTACAACAATGGATTGTTTGGCATTGATATGTTAATTTTATTATCATTTAACTAGTATTAATGCTATAATTTAACTGATTAAAAGTATTATTTGTTAATATTTTTAACTGGAGGCTGATATGAAAGAATTCAACTCAGAAAAATTCTGCAAAGATCTTATAGAAACAAGAGGCAAGATGAGTCAGGTGGAATTTGCTCAGAAAATAGGAGTTAAAAGATCTACTCTGTCTCTTCTGGAAAATGGCAGGCAGATACCGAATATCGAAATTTTAAGCTGTCTTTGTTCTATAAATAATAAAAGTATCGACGAATATTTCAGAGAAATCGGAGATGATGTCCTGGTATACTTCATGGGCTCACTTGAAGAAGCAGACCGGAATATATTTAATTCAGTTATAGAAAAAATTCGAATAAGGGAAAGATATAAACAATTGTCAGAAAGGGCTAAAGATGTACAGTGAATTTTTAAATACTGATTACGATTACAATACACCAGGTCTTACCGAAGGAGACATTATCGAGATAAAAAGTCTGGTTAAAAAGATAAGATTCAATTATTCTGCAGCACCTATAGGAAAAAAGATATTCGATTTAATATCTTCCTATAATAATAAAATTAGTTTCATGCTGGAAGACTTTGTATCGGAAAAAATAGATGGAATTCTTTTTATACCGGATTTAAATGATGCTGATGCTTATATAATCATCAATTCAATAAAGCCTCTGGCTAATCAGATTTTTACGGCAGCACATGAGTTTTATCACTATATTGCAGACTTTGAACAGTTTAAAAAAAGACCATACATATGTGATTTCTCTAATCTAAACAGCATTAATGAACAAAAAGCTTCAAGATTTGCAGCCGAACTTCTTCTTCCTCAAGATGCACTTCTTTTTGAAATAAATGCTTTATATAAAGCGTTACATATAAAAGAAATCAATATTATAAACAGTAAACAGCTTGCGGTTATTTCTGTATTTCTTTGTGTAAAATACGAAATGCCACTAAAAGCCGTACTGTACAGATTCTATGAAGAGAGAATTATTGAAGATATTTCATTTATTGAAGAAAACTATGATTTCATAAAGTATGTTTTAAATGGAATTCAGCTGTATAAAAAGGAAATAGATGAATTATGCAGCAGCAATAATCACTATATTTATTCATCAAATCATATTTACAGTGAAATGGAGGTTGCCTATCAGAATGGCTATGCAACTAAAGAAGAGATACTGGAAGATTCTAAAATATTAAATCTTGATTCAGATATAGTTAACAGTTTTCTGACTGAATTCGAAGAAGATAAAGATGATTCTGATAAAGAAAAGATATTATTTGATAGATTAAAATTTGAAAAGTTATGAAAACCATACTTGAAAAAATATATTTATCTGAGCTGTTAAAACAGCCAATATTGTTTGATGCAAATATTTTTATGGTAGGTATTGAAAACAGATTCTCCGACCCTGATTATTCATTCGATAATATTAAGAATACATATTTGGTGCCCGTCTTTGAGAGTTTTAAAAAGATAATAATCCACGAAGAGGTTTTTAAAGAATTGGATAAAGAATGCAAACAATTTATTTCCGATTATATTGGTTTGAACACGACAATAGTAAAAGAGAATGGTCTGTATGGCAAAGATCCGCTTTACACAACTATCTTCAACATGATTTCCAACAACAAATATGTCAGATACAAAAGAGGTAACCGTAAAGATAGAGGTGAGATTTATTCACTGACATACGCAGTCTATAATGGTATAAACTATTTCTGTTGAAAAGAGATTATGGTAGAACTGCTTACAGAAGACCTGCCGGTTTTAGATGAAGTAAACATTATTACTTTTGATATAATTGTGCTTCAGGCATATATTTACCATAATTTGAGAAACGATAATTCAAAAAACAAGGCATTAAAATCCATATACAAGAGATATTGTAGCGATGTTATAAAAAGACATAAACTGCCAGAAACGCTTCTGGGATATCTTGAAAAATCATTTGATTACATAAAATAAGAACCACCCTTTTATTAAAGAGTGGTTCATTTTAAGTTTATTGGTTCTTAGAAAGAATATCCTCAATTCTCTGGGCTTTTTCCAGAGTATCATCCAGCACAAATTCCAGATCTGGCATTTTACGCATGCTCAGACGGTGTGAAAGTTCTTTACGGATAAAGCCTTTCTGTTTTCTTAATTCCTGAATGGAATAGTTTTTGCCCAAGAATGAGACATAGACTCTGGCTAAAGACAGATCGCCGGTAATTTTTACATCAGACACTGTGCAGAAGCCAATTTTCTTCATGTCCAGCTCGGTCATGATGATATTCGATATTTCTTTCTGAAACAGTGAATCAAGTTTATCTACTCTTGAAGGCATTAGTCCTGTTTAACCTCCTGGTCAACATAGCCTTCAATGATATCCTGTTCCTTGATGTCGTTATATCCTTCAATTGTCATGCCGCATTCATAGCCCTGTACAACTTCCTTGGCATCATTTTCAAAACGCTTTAATGAGCCCAGGACACCGGTATAGATGACAATACCGTTTCTGATTAGGCGTACCTTGGAGTTACGGACAATCTTGCCTTCAGTAACCATACAGCCGGCAATTGTACCAACCTTGGATACCTTATAGGTCTTTCGTACCTCAGCCTGGCCAGTTACTACTTCTTCATATACTGGGGCCAGCATACCCTTCATGGCAGCTTCCATTTCTTCGACTGCCTTATAGATAATGTTGTGCAGACGGATATCTACACCCTCTTCGGCTGCCTTCTTTCTGACATTGGCGTCAGGTCTTACATTGAAGCCATAGATAACAGCCTTGGATACTGAAGCCAGAATTACATCGGATTCAGAAATTGAACCAGCTGAATGACGGATAATATTTACCTTTACACCATCAACATCAATCTTGGAAAGCGATGAGGCAACAGCTTCCGCTGTACCCTGTACATCCGCCTTAACAATAACCGGTACTTCCTTGATTTCACCAGCTTCAATCTGAGCTGACAGGTCATCAAGGGACATGGCACTGGTGGCATTTCTTTCTTTTTCAATCTTGGTCTTGGCTCTGGCTGCCGCAACAGCTCTGGCGTCCTTGTCATCAGCGAATACTTTGAAGTTATCACCGGCAACAGGTACAGCATCAAGACCCAGGATTTCGACTGGAGTTGAAGGAAGTGCGATCTTGATTTCTTCCCCCTTATCATTAATCATCTTGCGGACCTTGCCATAGCAGGCGCCAACGACAATTGAATCGCCCTGTTTAAGTGTGCCGTTCTGTACCAGCAGTGTTGATACTGGACCTCTGCCCTTATCAAGCTTGGCTTCAATAACCGTACCGGTAGCCAGCTTCTTAGGATTGGCCTTAAGGTCTTTAACTTCGGCAACAACCAGAATTGTTTCGAGCAGGTCCTTTAAGCCCTGACCGGTCTTGGCCGAACATTCAACAAAGATAGTATCGCCACCCCACTCTTCCGGTACCAGGTCCAGGTCAGATAAGGCTGACTTAACCTTCTCTGGGTTAGCACCTGGCTTATCCATTTTGTTTACCGCAATAATAACCGGTACCTTGGCAGCCTTGGAGTGGTCAATAGCCTCAATAGTCTGAGGCATTACACCATCATCAGCCGCAACTACGATAATTGATACATCGGTAACACTGGCACCTCTTTGACGCATGGCGGTGAAGGCTTCATGTCCTGGAGTATCCAGGAAAGTAATCTTTTTGCCACTTACATCAACCTGGTAGGCACCGATATGCTGAGTGATACCGCCGAATTCACCAGATACAACATTTGATTTTCTGAAGGCATCCAGAATTGAAGTCTTACCATGGTCAACATGGCCCATGATAGTAACAATTGGTGCCCTTTCTTTTAAGTCCTTAGGATCATCGGCCACATCATCAGCCAGTGATTCCTCTTCTTCTTCATCTATTTTGGTTGGAGTAATACCCCATTCCATACAGATAAGTTCTACGTTCTCATCATCTAGAGGAGAATTGATAGTTAACACCTTACCAAGCATAAACAATAACTTAATAATTTCGCCTGAATTGCGATTGATTTTATTCGCAAGTTCACCAACAGTAATACCCTCTGTATAGTTGATTGCCTCAACTTTTACATTTTCCTTTTTACTGCCGTTTCCCTTAAAATTGTTTGACTTATTATTTTTGTTTAAATGTTTCTTATAAGTCTGCTTAGCCATAATCTACCTCCTTCTTATTTATTAATTATGTTCTCTATCTCCCTGTAAACATCCTCGTTTACTTCAGTTTCAAGTGCTCTGTTCAAGAGCTTCTTAGCTTTTAAGATTGAAAGTGCTTCAGCAGTTTTAGAAATATAGGCGCCCTTTCCATTGAGTTTGCCTGTTTCATCAACTTTTACTTCACCTTCGGGTGTTCTGACAATTCTTAACAGCTCTTTTTTAGGAAAAGACTGTCCGGTTGCCAGACATTTGCGCATTGGAATTTTCTTCATCAGTTCTCCTGCTCATAGTATTCATCATACTCATCGAAGTCGATATCATCATCATTAATCCAGCTGTTATCTTCTTCTTCCTGTTCCATAGCTTCAATTTCTTCAAGCTCTTCTTCGGAATAGAAAGGCTTAACATCATCGTTATATTCTTTCTTTTCCAGATCTTCAGCACGGACTCTTCTTTCGGTGTCATCCTTCTTCTTGCGCTTCCTGGCTGGCGTATTTTCTTCCTTCTTGCCTGTTCCAGCGAACTCTTCAAACTTAGATACATAATCAGTCTTAGGAGTTAAAGGCTTTCTGACTCTCTTTGGCTTTTCTTCCTTGACTGGCTCCTCAGCTTTTACTTCTTCCTTAACTTCTTCAGCTGCAGTTTCTGTTTCAACGGCTGTTTCTTCAGTTTCGGCTGTTTCTTCAGTTTCAGCTGCTTCCTCAGTCGCGTTTTCATTTCTTAAATCAACGATAGTAGTTTCCTCTAAAGGTCCCTCATCATCTTCATCATAGGCCTTGTCCGCAAAACCATTATCATCCATATCGGCAATAGCCGCATCAAATTCTTTTCTTCTCTCCAGGGCTTCTTCCTGAGTTGCAAGGAACTGCTTCTTTTCCTGTTCCTTGGCGATTCTTTCCTGATCTTCCTTAAATTCCGCAACAGCTGCCTCAATATCAACACCCATTTCTCTTACAGCCGATTCGGTCTTGATATCAATCTTGCGGTTAGTCAGCTTAACGGCCAGTTTGGCATTCTTGCCCTTCTTGCCGATGGCTACTGAAAGCTTGTCATCATCAACCACTACAATCAGTGGACGGTTGTTTCTGGCCTTATATTTTTCAAGCATTTCATCTGTCATTTCAGGATCTGTCAGCTGGTTGGCATAGAAGCAGGCTCTTACTTCAGCAGGTGAGAGAGCGTTCTTTACCAGTTCGCCAATATCTTCATTCCATTCAAAGACATCAACCTTTTCGCCCTTGACTTCCATGATGACCTGCTGAACTCTCTGACCTCTGGGACCAATGCAGGCACCAATTGGATCAACATCTTCAATTCTTGAATAAACCGCCATCTTGGTTCTCTCGCCAGCTTCTCTGGCAATGGCCTTGATTTCCACAATACCCTGCTGAATTTCTGGAACTTCCTTTTCAAACAGTCTCTTTACAAACATCGCATCTGCACGTGACAGGGCAACCTGAGAACCCTTAGAGTTACGGTTAACTTCCTTAATGATGCAGCGTACACTCTGTCCCTCACGATATACCTCACCAGGAATCTGTTCGCTCTTTAAGAGGATACCGATAGTATTCTTAATATCTACCAGCACATATTTATCTTCAACAGTCTTGACAATACCGCTGATAAGCTCAAATTCCTTATCCTTATATTCATCATAGACTCTCTGCTTCTCAAATTCCTTAATCTTCTGCTTCAGCATCTGCTTGGCAACATTGACAGAAGTACGGCCGATCTCCGAAAAATCAACTTCCTTTTCGATAGTATCACCAATCTTGGCATCTGGATTAATCAGCTTGGCATCTGATTCCAGAATATCCAGAGTCTCATCAAAAGTATCAGAATCATCATCAACTACTTCCAGAATATGATAAATCTTCATCTCCTTAGGAGTAACTTCAATTCTCACCTTGGCTTCTGGGGCATCGATATGCTTCTGATAAGTTTTAGTGATAGCTTCCTTCAGAACATCAATGATAAATTCAGGATCAATCTTTCTGTCCTCTTCAAAAAGACGAAGACTGTCCAGAAAAGCTTTTGATTTTAAATTAATTCCGCTCATTTTTTTACTCCTTTAAAACTTAACTGCGTAACGAATCATTTTAATATCATCATAATTTACAGTAACTGTCTTCTTTCTGGTCTTATCCATATATTCAACAGTTACCATGTCACTTTCGAAAGACTTCAGATATCCATCTTCCTCAAATTCCCTGGTCTTAATATGCACATATTCACCAACGGCTCTTACAAGCTCTTCTCTGCTTCTGATCTTGCGCTCACAGCCGGCACAGGAAACATCGAGCAGATATTCATCAAAATCTTTATCATACTTATCCATAAAACCCGAAATAAGTTCCGAGAGTTTCGAGATACCATCAAGATCTAAAGACTCATCAATCAGAACTTCCAGGATATTATCCTTCTTCTTATAAGTCAAAGAATAAAGATGATAACCAACAGATTCAATATCCTTTGTTAAAGCTTCCTTAAAAGTGTTTACTTCCATATTACCTCCAGGCATTAATTAAGGAGGACCAAAGTCCTCCTGTTTCGTAAGTATTTTATTATTTTTAAAGCCCTAATTCAATAACTTCTGATAAGTTTTATCGATTAAAATCGCCCCAAAGGGTGCCGTAAAGACAATTGAAAGCACCGCAAAAGACAAAACCAGAGAACCACATTCAAGTCCCATAGCCAGAGCTAAAGGCCCAATTGAAGCCTGAACTGTCGCCTTAGGCAGGTATGACAGCATACAGAAGAGTCTTTCCTTGCGATTAAACTTTGTCTTAACCAGACATATGGCTGTACCACACATTCTGCCCAGAAGTCCAATGACAATCAGTATTAAAGCTGTAATACCGATTGATTTTATATAGCTTAAATCAGCTATTGCCCCTACCAGCACAAACAGAAATATCTCCCCTGGTATCCATAACTTATTATAGACAGCACTTAACTGCCTTACAGACTCATTATCAAATCTCTTTAAGGCCATGCCCATAACCATTATTGAAATAAGCGAAGAAAAAGTAAGTACAGTATTTAAATTATCTTCTAACGAAACAAGTACCAGTGATAAACCAAACATCACCAGTGTTTTAGAAACACCATCAAGCTTAAGACATTTATAAATAAACTTAAGCAAATAAGCCGACAGAATACCTATCAGTATGCCCATCAAAATTGAAAAAGGAATATTCACATAAGACAGGAATGATACCGCATCTCCCTTAGCCATAGCGATAAAGCTTGTAAAGAGCACTATCACAAAAATATCATCTATGCTGGCACCAGCCAGTATCATTTCCGGTATATCCCTGTAGCCTTCTTCCTTAAGCTTAAGCATTCGTGGCACGATTACTGCTGGTGAAACAGCGGCCAGCACACTTCCCAGTATGGCTGCCTCCAGATAGCTTATATTAAATAATCCTGGCCCAATAAATGTAATAGCTATTAATTCAAAAGTCGCCGGCAGAAAACTCAAAAGAAGTGCCGGACGGCCATTTCTTTTAAGAGAATCAATATCTAAACCTAATCCCGCACGACTTAAGATAATGATTAAGGCAATCTTTCTGATATGTACTGAAATACTCAAAATAGAATCATCCAAAAGATTTAAACAGCCAGGACCAATAATTATGCCCGCCAGCAACATGCCGATAAGACCTGGCAGCTTCATTTTCTTAAACAGAAGACTTCCAGTTAAGCCAGCTAAAATTATAATTGCGATACTTTGTAACATCTCACTTACCCCCATCACAAAAAAGACTCTAGACGTCATCAGCGTGAGGCGGTTTAAACCTTAAAAAAGGTTAAGGAAGACATCATTTCCTTAACCTATTATAAACTAATTCTGATAATTAATCACCGGTTTAAGCAGCATTGGATAAGCTTTTAAAGTATCTGAACTTAAATCCTCCCTGTGCATATCTACCGCATTTATCTGATGACCATCATAGGTCACATAGTAATAAATGCCCTTATCCAGATTGCCACAGGAATAATAAATAGTATATTCATATTCATTTTCCTTCACTTCGCAACAGCCTCTTTGCTGCTCAACCGAAGAAAGAATATGGAAAAACTGCGAAACAGATGAAAGTTCATCATCATCTGACTTAGAGAACAGCTTTGTGAAAGCTGCCTTCACAAATCTTGACATACTTGAAAGATCACCTGGCAGGCCCATAGAACCCATGCCACGGGAATATCTATGAAGCTTAACACCCCCGATGGAGAAGTCAGGATCTTTTGGTGAAAGATTAGAGTAGTTGTTCATATTGAAAATCTGCTCAT
>JBJFHC010000099.1:0-3921 GCA_051893275.1 Erysipelotrichaceae bacterium
GATGTGGTGGTGTGAGAGGACCCCTCAATTTGACGAGGGGCTCCTACTCGATTGACGTATATATAAGAACTGTATATACTATATATATACAGTAATTACAGGTATAGATATGAATATTCTTATTAACAACACAAGCGGTACTCCTATTTATGATCAGATCTATTCTCAAATCAAAGCGCAGATTATAAATGGAAGTCTAAAGGAAGAAAAGATGCTTCCTTCTATCAGGTCTTTAGCCAAGGATCTGCATATTTCTTTTATTACTACCAAGAGGGCTTATGAAGAACTTGAAAGGGAGGGTTTTATTTATACGGTTCCCGGCAAGGGCTGTTTTGTGGCTAAACGCAACAATGAGCTTTTAAGGGAAGAAATGTTAAAGGAAATAGAGGAACATCTTGCGAAAGTTATTGAACTGGCTTCATCATGTGCGTTAAGCGCTGATGAAATCAGGGAAATGATTGATTTGATGATGGAGGAATAGATATATGAACGCTCTTGAAGTTAAGGGCTTGAGCAGATCTTTTAAGAATTTTGAATTAAAAGATGTTTCTTTTGTATTGCCGGAAGGCTGTATTATGGGCCTGGTTGGTGAAAATGGTGCCGGTAAGAGTACTACCATTAAGCTTATACTGAATATGCTTAAAAAAGATGGTGGTGAAATAAAACTATTTGAAAAAGATTATGAAGATTCTGTCAAGGAAGATATTGGTACTGTACTGGACGATTTGGGATTGCCTGACTGTCTGGATGTAAAGAAGACAGATAAAGTGATGAACGGCATCTATCAAAACTGGGACAGCAATGTTTATTTTGATTTATGTCAGAGATTAAGAATACCCCAGGATAAGACGGTTAAAGAGTTTTCTAAAGGCAATCGGGCAAAGCTGGCAATTGTAATAGCTTTATCACATAAGGCAAAACTTTTACTGCTGGATGAGCCAACAAGCGGCCTGGACCCTCTGGTCAGAGATGAAATACTGGATATATTAAATGACTTTACCAGGGAAGATGATCACTCAATTCTGATTTCTTCACATATTGTAAGTGACTTAGAAAAGCTTTGTGACTATATTGTCTTTATTCATGATGGCAAGATTATTCTCTGCAAAGAAAAGGATGAGCTGGTTAATGAATATGGAACAGTTCATTTAAGTATTGCCGACTTTGAAAAAATTGATAGGAAGTATGTTCTGCATTATGAAAAGAATCCATATGGCGTGAAAGCTATAGTAAAAAGAGAGGCCGGGAAATATGATTTTGAAAGAGTGGATATCGAGGAACTCTTTGTGGCAATGATAAAGGAGTTAAACAGATGAGGGGCTTGTTGATAAAAGATTACTATATGCTGATAAAGTATTTTAGAAGCTATATTCTAATAATAACTGTTATGGCTGTTGTGACGATGTTCTCGACTTCAGCACCGCTGTTTATTCTCTATCCGGTTATTATGGCCAATATGCTGCCGGTGTCTCTGGTTAATTATGATGAAATGGCCCGATTCGACAGGATGTATCAGACAATGCCAGTATCTAAAGCGCAGTATGTTTCTGCCAAGTATTTAATGTCATTTATTTTCCAGGCTTTAAGTCTGATTATTTTTACGGCAGGCTATTCTGTTTCGCTTATAAGAAGTTCACAGTTTGAAATTGATACAGTTTTGACCATAGTTTCTTATATGATAATTCTGGTCAGTGTGCTTCCTTCAATTCTTCTGCCTTTTGTGTTCAAGTTTGGTTCGGAGAAGGGCAGGATGGTTTATCTGCTGATTACTGCTGTATTTGTAGGTGCTGTAATGTACCTTTTAAATAAAGAGGAACTGTTCATGATTGATATAAGCGCATTTGGCTTTATTAAAGCATTGATTATATCTATACTGGTATATGGTGTATCGTGGTTTATATCAGTCAGAATCTATAAAAAAAGAGAAATAGCTTAGAAGGCTATTTCTTTTGATACAGGTCGATATTGAATTCAAGATGAACCTTTAAATGATTTAGAGTCTTAAGTTTTTCCTTAGACTCTAGAGATGTATGATGCCAGTATGGTGTCATCATAAACAGGTCTGTAATCTGTTTATTGTCAGTGAGCTCTATTTCAAATTTAAGTACTTCTGAACTTAAGAGCTTAAATCTTTCGTCATTTAAAGGTCTGTTGTCGTTGAGATAGATTTCATCATAGATAGCTTCTTTAAGCTCCAGAAGATGTTTCTCACCAACCCTGGCAGTTAAGAGATATCCCTGTTTTTTTAATACTCTGTCTATTTCATTTAAGTCAATGGGAGTAAAGGCATTTACCGCAAGACTTACGCTTTTGTCAAAGAAAGGCAGATCCTGGACCGAGGCCACCATATAGAGAATATTTCTGTTTCTCTTAGAGGCTATGCGGACAGCTTCTTTGGAGATATCCAGAGCTGTTACATCGATGTTCAGGGTATTTTTGTAGTAATTTGTATAGTAGCCTTCACCACAGCCAAGATCAATTAAATCTGAAACATTGAGCTCTTTAATTATCTGTGTAAGTCTATTCTTTAAAGGAGCATAGTAGTCCAGATCAAAGAATTCTCTTCTGGCTTTGACCATATCTCTGGAGTCACCAAAGTCTTTGCCTCCCTGTTTTTTCAGGAGGTTAATATAGCCTTCTTTGGCGATGTCGTAACAGTGACTGTTAAGGCATTTGTATGTGTTATTATTTCTTTGTAGTTCTGCATTGCAGATAGGGCACTTTATTTTCATAAAAGTATTTTATCATATTGATAAAAGAAGTCTAAAAGGTTAAAATAATAAGGCCTTATTTATCTAGCCCCGGAAACTAGATTTATAGAAGGAGAAAAAACATGCGTCAGACAACATTATTAAAACCAGCAGACGTAAAAAAAGAGTGGTATATTGTTGATGCTTCTGGAATGACTCTTGGTCGTTTAGCTACTAAGTGTGCAACTGTATTAAGAGGCAAGCATAAGCCAACATTTACCCCAAACGTTGACTGTGGTGATAACGTTATCGTTATCAATGCATCTAAGGTAGTATACTCAGGTGACCAGGAAAACAAGAAGATTTATTATCATCATTCTATGTTCCCAGGTGGATTAAAGTCTAGAAGTATCGGACTTATGAAGAGAGAGTACCCTGTTGAATTAGTGGAAAAAGCTATTAAGGGCATGCTTCCACATGGTAAGTTAGGTGACAAGATGAGAGGTCACTTATACGTTTATGAAGGTGCTGAACACCCTCATGCAGCTCAGAAACCAATGGAGCTTAAGTAAGGAGTAACATATGGCAAAAAAGAAATCTAACGTATCATATCAGGGAACAGGCAGACGTAAGTCATCAGTAGCCAGAGTTTATTTAACTCCAGGTACTGGCAAGATTATGGTCGGCACAAAGACTCTTGAAGATTATCTTCCACAGGAAATTTTAAGAATGGTAGTTAAGTCTCCATTTGTTGTTACAGGAACCGAAGGCGCTTATGATGCCTACATCAATGTATATGGTGGCGGTTTAACAGGTCAGGCTGGTGCCATGAGACATGGTATCGCCAGAGCTTTACTGGAAGTAGGTGAAGACTTCAGACCTGCACTTAAGAAGGCTGGCTTCTTAACTCGTGACCCTCGTGCTAAGGAACGTAAGAAATACGGTCTCAAGGGCGCAAGACGTGCACCACAATTCTCAAAGCGTTAATCAATTTTATCGTCAAGAGATTACAAAGATCACTCGCTTATCAGGGTGGTCTTTTTCTTTTATATATAAAAAGGGGCTGTTACAAAACAAGATGTAGACTTTATGGTTATAACAGCCCTTTTTTGCAGAGAAATTAGATATTTTATTGAGATATAGCCGCAATATTTTGGGATTCCTCCTCACATGGAATGCTGAGTTCGCTCTAATTGGCTGCCCAGTTCGTTAGAACTGGCTATATGTTTCG
>JBJFHC010000100.1:0-3918 GCA_051893275.1 Erysipelotrichaceae bacterium
CACAAAATGGTTTTCTAAATCACTGATACTGTAATCATATATAGAATTCATACTTATTAATTATACAACTTTAGTTCTCTTTTTAAAGAAGAGTCTATTCAGGTGCAAATTCCCAATACTTCAAACAGACAAGTGAACCAACTTTCCCTAGAATTGGACCATTTTTATCCGAACCTTTATAAACCGTTATTTCAGCATAATATATGCCTTCACCACATATCGGTTGCTTTGTGAGACCTACATGGATTTTTAATCCACCCGATAACTTCTTGACTTTTTTACTATTTTCGCAATCAGATGCAACCAGTTTCATTTTTAAGTCGAAAAGCTTTATTTCATGGCAGACTTCCTGTTTAAAAATGACATCCATAGCCATATCATAAAAAATTGCAGATTCATGATAGGCATCAATTATTGGCTTTCCTTTTACATAACAATCACCTATTTTAATTAATCTGATTTTGCCATCAGAATATCTCATAGATGGAAAATTATATTTTAAATTATGTTCTGTACAGAAATCTTTTGCAAATTTTTCGTAGTCTCTTATTTCTTTACTTTTAAGCTTAACTATTTCATCATTTAGCTTTTTATACCAGTAATCTTCTCCTCTGTCGTTTTCAAGCATTCTGATAGTTCTTAATAGTTCGTTTTCTAAATTGGGACTGTTTATATCAAGATAGGCATGAACCTGGAAACGATAGCCTATAAGTTCTCTTCTGCTTTCAGGGCCGATATAGATAAGTCTGATCTGACTGTCCTCTTCCGGGTATTCGATCAGATCATCGGCTGCATTGAAGAATGCCCATGGCAGGCCACCTGTCTCACTTGCGCTTATCATGATGATGATCTTACAGTTGTTTATTCTGACAAATCTTTCCAGATAGACACCGGTAGAATTATCCATCAGATTCTGATCGCTCTGGAAGTAACAGTTCAGGCCATTCTTATTCAGTACTTCTTTCAACCTTCTGCCGCACTCATTTGTTCTTTCATCCTCAGGCTGGGACATCATTACCACTGGATAGTCCTGATAGCGATAGGTATGTTTGCCACAGTATCTGTCAAGCTGTCTTAGGTTGTACTGATTTCTTTTGTCCATTGCGTTAAAGAGTTTCATAACGTATTTTTTCTGCTGCTCATCGAAGTATTCCAGACAGTTATAGTCGCTGAAATACTGGATACCGTCAAAGACTTTCTGCATATCAAAGAAACGGGCATTGTCTTCGAAAACTATACAAGCCCGGGCCAAAAGACGACAGAGTCTGGCAAGTCCGGAATCGGGATATAGCTCCACCAGGTAATTGGAACCGATCCAGGCATCGACAAAATAGCCGCGGTTACGGTTTTGGATGATTTCGTTGTACAGCTGCCAGAAGTGTGGGGACTGTTCTGAGAGCAGGCATTCGCTGTTCCAACAGGTGTCGGTTTTGTACATTCCCACAAATGAATGAGGCTGATACATTTCGTATCTGTCTTTGATGTATCGATAGACAGAACTGAAGTTCTCATTGGTGTAGCCTTTTTCTTTCAGTATGCTGATGATTTCATAGGCTTTCTTCATTCGGGTGTAGCCATCTTTGTTGAACAGAGAATGGGCATAGTAGAAATTTGCCAGATCATCATCAATGGTTTCAATACTGTTATAAAGACAGATCGCATTTCGGTAAGATCTGTTCTGATAATAGTAGGCTGCCTTGTCAAGCTTCTCTTTGGTGCCGGAATTTAGACAGCTGCACAATTCTCTGGTCTTTTCCAGAAACTTGGCATCATTGGCTTTTTCGGCAACTTCCAGGGCCTTTTCTGGGGAATATGGTACATGTTCACCCGAAAGATAATAGTAGACCAGGAAACTATAACCATAATTTCCCATCTCAAAGGTCTTGAGCAAGTTCTCAAAGGCTTTGGAAAAATCCTGATTGGTACCAACACCGCGGTCATAGAAATCTCCCAGCAGATAGTAGCCATAATCATAGTTTTGATCTACCAGATCCTGGGCCAGCTTGAAGCGATATTCATTGCTGGGTGCGGAATTCCATTCTTTGTCCAGCATTCTGATTACTTCGGCTTTATAATAGTAATAACCCATATTTCTCAATCTGTCACATACCAGATAGTATTTGGATTTAATATTTTTAGAAGCGTCGGCAAGTTTCTTAAGTTCTTCATAAGTGTTTATATTTTCATCTATTTTAAACATACTACTTATACCTTTCTTCTATTTCTTTTTTCTTCAGTTCTTCAAGTTCACGATTTATATCCAGCTTGTCTTCAAAGTACTGTTTGGCACTGTAATTGCCCGAGACTTCTGCAAGATTCTTAAGTTCTTCATTAGATGCAGCTCCACCGTAGGTAAAAAGATTGTGCATACGATCCCTATTTTCCAGTTTTTCACGATAGGCCTTAAGTTCTTCAGCCATTTCCCTTTCAATCTGTTCCTTCGATCTTCCATGGTTCCAGTCATCGGTAAGTTCATTGCGGTATTCCAGATGATTGATTAGATTCTTGGCATCTTTGGCTTCTCTTTCATAGTGATTACCCAAATAGCCATTGATTCGGCATTTTTCGATCAGATTCTGGGCTTCCTTGAGTTTAGTATAGTTAAGTGCGGTTGTTCGGTTAAGGTCAAAATCGTTTTTGGATTCATAATTGGCAGCAGCCAGAATGATCCGGGAATACTCGATCATTGCCGGCGCAAAACCCAGATCCGCGGCTTCCTTCAGGTCACCTAGCCAGGGCATATAATCAGGATACAGATTATTTAAAGATGTATGAAATTCAAAGCCTTTCCATCTGGCACGCTGCACCGCCCAGAAGCCCTGAGGTTCCAGTCTTCGGGATAATTTAACCGCTTCATTTTTAAGCTTATCGGCAAGTTCTAGACAAAAGGTATTTTTATCCATCGCTTTTTCATCCACAAGTTTGCTGAGTGAATATATTGCCACCGGATCTTTCAGTAAGGCCATGGCCAGATACTGGGCCTGGCAGCCATATAATGCAAGACAGTCACAGGGAATGTTACTCAGATTATAGTTGATCTTTACTTTTTTCCATTTCCCATAGTGTCCAAAATCTCTTAAACGGAATAAAAAACGATAGGCATGCTGACTGTGGACTGCTTCATTCTCCAGATATTCAATAGCTTTCTGACTGTCAGGACTATTGATATAGTCATACCAGGTGCTGTCAGATGGATAGTTTTCGCCGTATACCTGTTCACCCATATCAACTTTGTATATTCTGGCTATGGCCCGACAGGCAAAATATAAAAACACTTCAAAATTGTCGGCGGAACAGGCTTCATAGACAAAGGCCGAAGTGTTTTTCGGTTCCCTGACGCTTTTAAGATCGGAATAATCCCGATAAAGCGCGGGATAATGTGCGAAAAATTCTTCAAATAGGTTTCCCAGACTGGTTTTGAAAGTGTTGTTCATAATATTCATTCCCCTTTTTTCATCAGACAGTAATAGAACATATCCCCATATGTTTCAATTATTGTTTCTTCTTTTATGATCCGGTATTCCGGATTGTTTTTGATAAACTTCTGTATCTGTTTTTCATTCTCCTTGCGGTTGATGGTGCAGGTCGAATAAAGAAGCTGTCCCTCATCCTTCAAAAGCTTTGAACAGTTTTCCAGAATGTCATTGCCGATGTTCTGCAGTTCATCGAGATTTTCCGGCTTTATATGAAACTTGATATCCGGTTTTCTACCGATTACGCCCAGTCCTGAACAAGGCACATCCATCATGATGATATCAAACTGTTTATTGAGCTTGCTGTTAAGCGTTCTTCCATCACAGTTCAGGAAGTTTATATTCTTATAACCCAGAATAAGTGCTTTATTCTTGATGAGCTTGAGTCTTGTTTCACTCAGGTCATTGCTGAAGGCATTGTAGTCTTTGAGTACTTCTAGACAGT
>JBJFHC010000101.1:0-16148 GCA_051893275.1 Erysipelotrichaceae bacterium
ATGCCAAATCTTCTCTGCAGAGTGGATGATTATGCTTTTCGGGCTGTTAAAACAAATTCAACTGCTTCGCCATATAAGGGGTCATAGTCACTGATTATATTACCGTGATAGTCTGAACTATAAATGCAGTGTATTATTTGATTTAAATATAGCTTTAAACATAAAGCAATTCTCTAAATGCTGCCAGATGCTGTTTTCTTATTCTTCTCTTCCTTAAGCTGCATAATCCTTTGCCTGTCTATATAGTGGGTAGAATAGTTTTTCTCGATATCTTTTGCCCACTTACTGAAAACCTCAGATTCTTATAGACTGTAAGTCTTGGCTCCAGATTATGGCTTCTGGCATAGGTCCTTACTTCCTTCATTAAAAAAGACAGCTTATGAAGATTCATATGAATTACCTTTTCCAGAATCTTAATTCTGCCCTTTCGCCAGGCATCATAGTCTTTTCTATCCAGCACATCAACTGGGGCTATATAGCCTCTTTTATAAATCTGAGAAGCCATTACGGCATCTGCTTTTTTAATTAAATCCTGATTATTCATAATACCCCTTTATAAAAGGACAGTTTATTCACTGCCCTTAGCTTTAACATATACCTCTCTTGGCTTTGAACCATTGGCTGTACCAATAAGACCGTTTTCTTCCATTGTATCGATTAGACGGGCAGCACGATTGTAGCCAATGCCAAATCTTCTCTGCAGTGAAGATGTTGAGGCTTTCTTGGTAGTTGCCACAAATTCAACGGCTTCTTCATAAAGATCATCATCCTGAGCAGCATTGCCGCCACTTCCACCTGACTCATTGTTCTTGATCGCAAAATAAGTATCATCATAGTCAGGATGAGCCTGTGACTTACAGAATTCCGTAACATTCTTTATTTCATCATCGGTTACATAACAGCCCTGCAGTCTGGTTGGAGCATTCTGACCAGATGGCGAATAGAGCATATCACCATTGCCCAGCAGTCTTTCTGCACCAGTGGCATCTAAGATGGTTCTTGAATCGATTGAAGAAGAAACCGCAAAAGAAATACGTGATGGAATATTCGACTTGATTAAGCCAGTGATTACATCGGTACTTGGACGCTGGGTAGCCACTATCAGATGGATACCACTGGCTCTGGCCAATTGCGTAATTCTTTGAATTGAACCTTCTACTTCCTTGCCAGCTACCTGCATCAGATCAGCCAGCTCATCAATAATTACGACAATGAAAGGAAGCTTCTCCATTGGTGCCTCCCCTTCCTTGAGGTTTTTGTTGTAGTCTTCAACCTTCTGATTGTAGACATTGATTTCTCTGGCACCCATTTCTGCGAAAAGATTATATCTGTCTTCCATGATGACAACAATCTTCTTTAACATAAAGGAAGCCATCTTAGGATCAGTTATTACTGGCCATAAGAGATGTGGAATATCATGATATGGTGTAAACTCAACCTTCTTAGGGTCAACCAGCACAAGCTTAACTTCATCTGGCTTAACCCTTAAAAGAAAGGAAGTAATAATTGTATTAATACATACTGATTTACCTGAACCGGTAGCGCCTGCGATAAGCAGATGTGGCATCTTGTTCAGCTCACAGAATACTGGCTGACCAAGCAAATCTTTACCAAGAGTAAACAATAATTTTGAATTCTTTTTCTCCTGAGGAACCTTATTAATCAGTTCAGACATTCTGACCATTGTATTTTCAGCATTTGGTACCTCAACACCCACGGCATTCTTGCCAGGTATTGGTGCTTCAATACGGATATCCTTGGCTGCCAGTTCCATCTTGATATTATCAGAAATAGAGTGGAATCGGGATAGATTGACCCCGGAATCCGGTCTTATCTCAAACTTGGTAACTGAGGGACCAATATGAATATCCAACAGTTCGGCCTTAATGCCAAACTTGGATAATATTTCTATCAGCTTTCTGCCCTTAATCTGAGCAGATGTCTTATTTTTGGTTGAATTTGAATTAACAGAAGACAGTAACAGCTGTTTAGAATTAGGCAGCTTATAGTTCTTGAAAGTATCTTTCTTTAATACCTTTGGTTTTTCTATTACCGGTTCTGTTTCCTTTACTTCTTCTTTAATCTCTGGTTTTGGTTCTGATTTTATTTCTGGTTCTGAGAAAATAAAGTCAGCTGTCTTAGAGTTATCTGGTACTACTTCTTCCTTTACTACTGGGGTCTTATCAGCTGATAAAAAGAATTCTCCCTGATATGAAGAAATAATCTCATCCTTTTCTTCTACAGTCTCCTTCTTTGGATAGTCTATATATAAGGAATCTAAAGACTTATCACCATCGGACATAATATTAAACTGACCGTTAAGTGAATCAATTACCTTCTTCTCTTCCAGAGTCTTTCTTCTTATTTCTTCCTGTTTCTTCTTTACTTCTCTTTCCTTTAAGGCATCATCAAGTGAATCATGGGCATAGTCAAAGGCATCCTTTGATTTATTGAAGAAGGACTTAAAATAATGTAGTGGAACAATAAGAATTAAACTCAAGACAAATAAGAGTACTTCCACGATTATGGCTCCTGCCATATTAAAGAGTTTTACAAAGAAAACAAATAAAGAAGTACCAATTAATCCCCCACCATAGTTAACTGTATCACTTAAGATATATTTCAGATTCTCAAAGAGATTATTTATCAGTGTTGAATCTCTTACTGTTGTGGGAAACATAAATGCCGAAAGCATTATTACCGCAATATTTAATAATACAATACCGATAATATTTGATGTCTTCAGTTCAATCTTCTTTGATTCAAAAAGTATCTGAATCAGAAAGAACATAAAAGTAAACAGACAGAAGAAATAATAATTGCCCAACAGAAAAGACAGCACGTTGTTTAAGACAATGCCGAATGGACCTATTTTGAATACACCAAAACAGAATACCGCAATTATCACAATGAATAAAACGATGGCGACACTCTTCTCCATCTTTTTATTTTTATTTGACTTTCTTCTTTTTCTTTTAGCCATATTTAATCTAAGTTAATCTCGATAATGGCCGGCAAGATCATTGGCTTTTTACCTGTTTCCTTTAAGACATAACGGGTAATTTTTTCCTTAGCCTCCATTCTTACTGGCATATTTTCATATCTTCCCTCTTTTACGGCTGTATTTATAGTATCAATCAGGATATTGCCTATTTCACTTAAAATATAATCGGCATCCTTCAGATATATTACACCACGGGACTGCACATCCGGACCGCCCATTACTTCCTTGGTCTTGAAGTCCAGATAGACACCAAGTATTATAGCACCATCAGTTGAAAGTGCTTCTCTGTCTTTTAAAACCATACCAGAAACATCAGTCTTGTCCGAACCATCAATTAAGGTGTCGTTGAGTGTCAGACAGTCTCTGGTTGATATAAGTTTTTCATTTTCAAAAGTCGCAAACTGGCCATTGTCCAGAATGATAATCTTATCAGCTGTATAGCCCATCTCTAAGGCAATATCGGCATTGGCAATTAGAGCTGCATAGTCACCCTTGATAGGCAGATAGTATTTAGGCTTAATAAAATAGAGCATTGTCTTCAGGTCTTCTTTAGATGCATGCATCGATAAAACTTCTTTACTTGAAAGCTTTACTACCTTTACTCCTGCCTTATAGATATCATCTTCCATATGGGCAGCTACTTTTTCGGTACCTGGTACAATTGGTGAGGCAATAATAACCAGATCATCTTCATTAAGTTCTACCTTAGAATCTTCACCTATCGCAATATTGTTCATCAGCTTAAATACCTTGTTGCCGGCACCAGATACTATTACGATAATATCTCTGAGCTGATTGTTAAAGTCTTTGTCTTCAACTATCAGGCCAGATGGTATTTTATAGTAGCCAAGATTTTCAATAATCTTTAGCTGTTTGACATGTTCCTTGTTATAGAAATAAACACGTTTCTTATATTTCCTGGCCATTTCCAGAATCTCGATAATACGATAAAGATTCTGTGAATATAAAGACATTACAATACGAATATCATTGTATTCAAAATAAGGCTCAATATACTGACTTATTCTGTGTCTTGGTGTAGTATATCCCTGCTTAAGTGCCCCTACCGACTCCGATAAAAGACATAAAACCTTTTTATTATTCAGCTTAGACATTACATTGATATCCATTGAGAAATATGGATTAGTAAAATCATAATCAATAATAAACTCGCCAGAATAAATGATGGCACCCTGGTCCGTCTCAAAAACCAGGCCAATTCCATCGGCAATGGACTGCATTACCGGGAAGGAATGAATCAGATGTCCGGCAACAGTAATATTGTCATTTCTTTTAATTATTTTTACTCTTTTTCTTGAATCAATAAATGGTTCAATATATTTGGCAGTTAAAGCTGTGGAATAAATATCAATATCCATTTCCTTCAAAAGGAAAGGGAGAGCTGACATTACATCATCATGACCATGAGTAATAAAGATACCCCTAATTCGTTTAGAATTTTCTTTCAGATATGTAAAGTCAGGAATGATATATTCAACTCCCAGCTGTGCACTTTCGGGATATTTAATTCCAGCCTCTATCACAAAAATATCTTCATCTATTTCTATGACATACATGTTCTTTCCGTCTTCATCAAGGCCACCTAAAGCCATTATTCTTACTTTCTGCATAGAATTATATCCTCCGTAATCTATATATTATTATATTTTAAAAACTGATTTTTTGAAGCCTTATTTCACCATTTCCCCATTGAGCGAGAAGGAATTGGCCTTGGTTATCTTAACCTGCACAATATCCCCTTCCCTGCAGTCACCGATGAAGTTAACCATCTTATATTCTTTAGAGTAGCCGCACATTACTTCCTTATTCTTTTTGCTGGGGCCATCTACCAGAACCTCTACAATCTGATCCTGATATTTCTGAGCATTCATGTTGGCATAGAAGGCAACCTTTTCATTTAATCTTTTTAAACGTAACTTCTTTTCCTCTTCTGGGATGGTGTTCTCCATATTATAGGCAGGAGTACCCTCTCTTGGTGAGAAGATAAAGGTAAAGGCATTATCATATTTACAGTGATCTACCATATTGAGCGTTCTTTCAAAGTCTTCTTCAGTTTCACTTGGGAAAGCTACAATAATGTCAGTAGTAAAGGCAAAATGTGGAAGATTCTCTTTTAATTTATCAAATAAAGCCATATAAGACTCTTCGGTATATCTTCTGTTCATCTTTCTTAAAACGGCATCTGAACCAGACTGCAGAGGCAGATGAATATATGGCATGATGTTGGCATTGTTCTTGATTACTTCAATCATCGCATCATTAAAATCCCAGGGGTGAGAGGTCATGAATCTGACTCTTGGAATACCGATTTTAGCCACTTTATCCAGCAAAGTCGCAAAATCATAGCCCAGATTAAGATCTTTACCATAGGCATTGACATTCTGACCCAATAAGGTAATCTCTTTATATCCTTCATTTTTGAGTTCTTCTACTTCTTTTAAGACATCTTCAATTAATCTGGAACGTTCCTTGCCTCTTGTATAAGGTACGATACAATAGGCACAGAACTTGTCACAGCCGTACATAATATTGACTAAAGCCTTATATTTAGATTCTCTTCTGCTAGGAAGATCTTCAATCACTTCTCCTTCAAAGGAATTAACTTCAATAGTCTTTTCCTTCATGGCCTTATGAATCAAAGAAGGAAGCTCATCAAGATTATGGGTCCCAAAAATAAGATCTACCTGTCTGTAAGTAGACAAAATATCGCGACAGGTCTTTTCTTCCTGGGCCATGCAGCCACAAAGTCCGATAATCATGTCTTCATTTAAGGCTTTATAGCGCTTAAGGGCACCCAGTTCACCCCAGACCTTATCCTCAGCTCCGCTTCGAATGGCGCAGGTATTGATTATAACCAGATCGGCTTTAGCTTCTTCTTCAGTTTTAAGGTAGCCAATCTCCTCGAGCATGCCGGCAATATTCTCTGAGTCTCTTTCATTTGCCTGGCAGCCATGAGTTTTAATGAGATAGTATTTGCCCTCTCCTATATGAGAGTCTTCTTCTTTTACAGTATAGTTTCTTCTGTTAACTTGGTTTTTTGAGCGTTTACGCGCATCGTTTAAATTTGGTAATCTGTATTGCATAATAACTATTATACATAAAAAAACCAGGATTTAGCTCCTGGTCATTTTACAAGCTTGATTTATTTCTGAGAAATTGCTTCAACTGGGCAAGTACCAACACATGCACAGCAGTCGATACAAGTATCTTCATTGCATTCAGACTTGCCATCAGCATTTAAAGCTAATGATTCAGTTGGACATACACCAACACAAGCACCACAACCGATACAAGTATCCTGATCTACTTTAACAGGCATTCTTATCTTCCTCCTTATTTATAAAAACTATTATAGCACAGTTACAGTTCTTCATCACCTTCCAGACGCTTATTCACAAAATCTCTTAAAAGTGTATAAATCACCGAGAATACTGGTACACCCAGTATCATGCCGGCAAAGCCAAAGTAGGCACCACCCACAATAATCGCAAACATAATCCAGAGACTTGAAAGTCCGACCGAATCGCCAATGATTCTAGGCCCAATAATATTGCCATCAACCTGCTGCAGTACCAGAATAAATACCGCAAAGATCAAAGCCTGCAGAGGACTAACGATAATCAGAATAAAGATTGATGGTATGGCACCAATAAACGGACCAAAGAAAGGAATGATATTGGTTAAACCGATAATTACCGCAATTAACAGTGAATAATCCATACGGACTATTGTCATAAATATAAAACAGATAATGCCAATAATCAAAGAATCGAGAAGTTTACCTTCAAAAAACTTATATAGATTATAAACCATCAGGGAACATACCCTTTTAATAAAGGCATAGATATCATGAGGCAGTATAGCCTTGCCTGTGCGCTTTACAATATTCATTAAATGTTCCCTGTCCATAAGCACATATAAGGCTACAATAAAACCAATTATAAAGTTTAAGACATTGGAAAGTGTCGACATGGCCGTTGAAATAATGGCTGGAAGCTGAGTCTGCAGCGCCTTTAAAACGGTCGAGAGAATATCAGTTGCATAGGCATAAATTTCATCGAAAATATCTCCACTGATATTAAACTTCGCTTCCAGTTCCAGAAGCCACTCAGGAGCCTTGTTGGCAAAGGATATTATCTGGGTATATAAAGAAGCGATAGAAGAAACCAGCTGTGGCACAATCAAGAGTATTATCAGCACAATAATCAGAATCAGAATGATTATTGAAATAAAAGTCGATAAAAGTCTTTTTGTTTTGAAAGCCATTTTATCCGGCAGCAGGCTTTCAATACGATCTGCCAGACGGCATAATATAAAGGCAAAGATAAGACCCCAGATAAAAGGAGCCATTATATTGGTCAGTTCTTTAAAGAAATCAGTGACAATAGAAAAATTCTGAAAGAGATATATCGCAAAGACTACAATAATACCAGATACAGAATAGGTAAATATTTTTTTGATTATTTCTTTATTCTTAAACAGTTCTCTCATATAAATAATTGTAGCATAAAAGAAAACAGCATATTTCAGGTTTATCTTCAATTTATAGATTCATCAAAGATATCTTCACGTATCTGTAAAAATCCCTGATTTCTTTCACCACTCATATAATCTTCTGAAATAAGTTCCAGGCTTAAAAGAAATGATAGAATTCTCTCATCTTTAATGTCTTCAGGCTTTATCTTTTCTTTGCCTGTATTCACCATATCCTGATTATACATCATTTTAAAAAAGGTATATACGCGTATATACCTTTTTATCGTTAATTTAAAGTTTTAAAACCTTAACACAGCGCTCACACAGACAGTCTTCACGCTTAGAATCAGTAATGTTCCAGCAGCGAGGACATACAACGCCTTCGGCCTTTACAATCTTGACTTCTGCGCTTAAGTACTTAGTAAGCTCTTCATCGGTAAATGTTACCTTAGAAACTTTAAGCCACTGATGGATATTTGTTCCAAAGGCCCAGGTTAAGAGATTCTTATCCTCTTCACTTAAATGAAGTACTACTTCAGCTTCAAGTGGCTTATCAATTACCTTGGAGGCAACTGCTTCTTCTCTGGCTTTGAAGATATCATCTTTGATCAGATGAATTTTTTCAAAATTCTTCATCAGTTCTTCTGTGTCTTCATATTTAAGCACATCAGGGAAATGGGTATAGTGAACAGATGTTTCTTCACCTGAATCAAATACCTTCCAGGCCTCATGAGTTGTATATGGCAGAATTGGGCACCATAGCTTCAATAGGGCATCAAGTGTATGATAGAGCACAGTCTGGACATTTCTTCTTCTTGGATCATCCTTTTCATCGCACATCAGGATATCTTTAGAGAAATCAAAGTAGTAAGAAGAAAGATCGTTAGTCATGAAGTTGGTTAAAGTACTTGATACAGCGATATAGTTATATTCTTCATACAGTTCTCTGACCTTCTTAACTACATCATTAAGTCTGTTCATCATATATCTGTCAAGCGGTTCAAGCTCAGCATATGGCTTTAAGTCTGACTTGTCAAAGTCTTTCTTGTTGGTGTAGCCCAGCATGAAACGGATTGTGTTTCTGATCTTTCTGTACTGTTCAGATACCTGTTTCAGGTTGGAGTCACCGATACGCATATCCTGTTTAAAGTCGCTGGTTGCAGCCCATAGTCTTAAGATATCAGCACCATATTTGTTGATAATGTCGATTGGGTTTACGACATTGCCCACTGACTTATGCATAGCTTCACCCTTAGAGTCGCAGACATAGCCATGGCTTAATACTGCCTTATATGGAGCTGTTCCATTGGTGGCAACTGAAACGATTAATGAAGAGTTAAACCAGCCTCGATACTGGTCAGAGCCTTCAAAATATAAATCACAAGGATAGTCATAGCCTCTGGCAATCAGTTCATTCCATGAAGATCCTGAGTCAAACCAGACATCCATGATATCTTTTTCCTTGGTATATAAGCCATTAGGAGATGCTGGATTTGTATATCCTTCAGGCAGCAGATCCTTGGCTTCTTTTTCAAACCAGATATTTGAGCCATATTCTTCAAACAGATCGGCAATATGATTAAATACTGCTTCATCAATAATAGGCTTCTTGTCTTCAGTATAGATAATAGGAATTGGAACACCCCAGAGTCTCTGTCTTGAGATACACCAGTCTTTACGAGACTGAATCATATTGGTCAGTCTTACTTCACCAAAGCTGTTGAGCCACTTAACATCCTTGATTGCTTTTAAGAGTTCTGGTTTAATCTTATCGATTGAGGCAAACCACTGCACAGTTGATCTGAAGATTACTGGTTTCTTTAAACGGTCATCATGTGGATATGAGTGGGTAATCTTTTCTTTGCCCAGTAAAGCGCCTTCTGCTGCCAGCTTTTTGATTACGGCAACATTGGCACTGTTTTCATCTTCACCCAGTACAAACTTGCCTTCCAGATCTGGTCCAACTTCTGCAGTCAGACAGCCCTTGTCATCAAGTGGCGAGAATGGTTCAATGCCATACTTCTTACCCACCAGGAAGTCATCGGTACCTAAACCTGGGGCTGTATGTACACATCCTGTACCATCTTCATCCGATACATGGCTGCCCAGGATTACCAGCGATGGTCTCTCTGGGTAGAATGGATGTTTAACTGTGGCATATTCAAGTTCCTTGCCTTTGAAGGTCTTTAATACGCCCTGGTTAGTTAAACCAAATTTTGCCAGCAGTTCATCAATCTTTGATTCCAGGAAAATAAGCTTGCCCTTTTCAGTCTGTACAACCGCATAAGTAAAGGCTTCATTAAGACAGACAGCCAGATTTGATGGAATAGTCCATGGAGTCGTTGTCCAGATGACAAATCTTTCATCGCCATCAAGCACACCTTTTCCATCCAGTACATCAAAGGCTACATAGATAGAAGTATCCTTCTTGTCAAAATAAACAATTTCCGAATCCGCAATCGCTGTTTCCTGATATGGAGACCAGTAGATTGGCTTCAAGCCCTGGAAGATCATACCAGATGTTGCCATCTTGGCAAATGCTCTGACCTGTCTGGCCTCAAATTCCTTGTTTAAAGTAATATAAGGATGTTCATAGTCCGCTACTTCACCCAGTCTTTTTTCGGTTGCCATCTGAGTTTCGATCTGGCCTCTGGCATATTCTTCACATTTCTTTCTGAATTCTTCAGGTGATACTTCCTTACGGTTAACACCAAGCTTCTGAATCGCATTTTCAATAGGCAGGCCATGAGTATCCCAGCCTGGGAAGAATGGTGTATAATAGCCCTCCATGGCGTGCGATCTGACAATAATATCCTTAATAATACGGTTCATGGCTGTGCCGGCATGCAGGTTGCCATTGGCATATGGCGGACCATCATGCAGTACAAAAGGCTTGTGATCCTTGTTTTTTTCTAAGATCTTGTGATAATGGTCATCCTTTTCCCATTCCTCAAGGATGCCAGGTTCTTTAACTGCCAGATTGCCACGCATTTCAAACGCAGTATCCAGCATCTGTAAACTCTCTTTGTAGTCCATACTTTCTCCTTATAAATAAAATAAAAGGTGCTACCAAAAGGGCGCATTAAGCGCGGTACCACCTTAATTTCTAACTTAAACTCTTAACGCGAGTAACGATGATTTCTACATTTCGAAATCATGGCTCATAAGTGATACCCTGCACCCTTCCCTGTTTACTTGCACCAGACGTAAACTCTCTATAAGTTTCAGATACAGGACCTGTCTTAATCTTTGCCTTTTAGTCGATTGAATCTGGAGCGTTCAGATTTATTGAACCGCCAACCTGCAGGTTCTTAGGCGAGCACAATATAACATTCTCTCCAATTTTCTTGATTGAGCCATCTACACCAAATACAACCCCAGATAAGAAGTCAATAACTCTCTGACGGTATTCATTTGGCATTCTGTGCAGATTGACACAGCAGGCTCTTTTCATCTTGATATGATGACCAATTTCTTCAGCTTCATCAAAATTTCGTGGTTCAAACAGTACAATATTTGTACTGGCAGTAATATTTGAAACTGATGAATCCTTGGCCTGTTCATACTGGCTTAAAGCACTGGCTTCTTCTTTTGTGAGTTCCAGCTCTTCCTGCTCATTTTCTTCAGGAAGAATAAAGTCTTTTAATTTATCAGTAATTCCCACGTGAATTCTCCTTTTCAATACCTAATAATTCTATCACAAATTAAATAGCCCACAAACCATTTTCAAATAATGTCACTGTTTTGCCATCTTTTGTCTTGGCTTCAATATGGGTATCCTTAGCCCCGATCATAAAGTCCACATGAATCATTGAGTCGTTGCAGCCCATTTCCTTTAATTCATCTTTAGAATACTTTTCATAGTTCTTGATAGTATCGGCTACGCCATCACCCAGTGCTATATGACACGAAGCATTTTCATCAAACAGAGTATTGTAGAATAATGTACCAATCTGATTGATTGGTGAATCATAAGGAACTAAGGCTATTTCGCCAAGATAGGCAGAACCTTCATCCATCTTAATCATTTCTTCAAGATGTTCAATCCCCTTTTCAGCCTTTACCTCAACAGCCCTGCCGTTTTCAAAACGTACCGAAAAATTTTCAATCAGATTGCCGTTATAGCTTAAAGGCTTGGTGGCATAGACGATACCATTGGCGCTGTCTCTTAAAGGCAAAGTAAAGAGTTCTTCACTTGGCATGTTCGCAAAACAGATATAGCCATTTTTCATCTTCATCTCGGCACTGGAGAATATGGCTTCTGGATGTTTCTTTACTGTAAAATCAGTACCATTGCCTGAAGTATAATGCAGTTCATCAATATCTAAGTTATTTAAGATATCAGCATGCTTATTTAAATTTTCAGTATGCTGCTTCCAGTTTTCAAAGCTGTCACCTTCATCCATTCTCATAGTTTTCAGTATAGCTTTCTCTAATTGAATATATGCTTCTTCATCACTTAAATCCGGATACATCTTCTTAGCCCATGGGACAGATGGCATAGCTACGATTACCCACTGGCTTACAGAATCGATTTCATCGATATATTTCTTTAATAGAGGATATCTGTTCTTTCTTGGCTCAGTAAGCTTATTAACATCAATTCCCTTATAGACATCAGGATCTGAAGAAAGGATATGGATATTAATTGGAAATCTTTCAAGATCATCTTTATACATGCCTTCAAGCTCATTATTAACCTCGCTTAAAGTTTCAATGGACTGATTAAGCAGATTCAGTCTGTTAATTACATCATCATTCCATTTAACCACTACTTTACGGGCACCCATTTCATAGGCCTTTTCTGTAATCATTTCGGCAAGTCTATGATGTTCAATTGAGACATTTATTCTTACATCCTGTCCCTTTTGAATATTTACACCAGTCTCACAGATGAGTCTGGCATATTCTCTTAGTTTATTTTCATTCATTTATCAATTTCTCCTTTAACATTATTTTATAGAAACCATCATTCAAGACATCAGGTGCCTTAAATCTGGCCACTTCCTTTAATCTGTCACAGGCATTATCCATGGCATAGCTGTTATATACAACTTCCATCATTTCTATATCATTAAGTCCATCACCAAAGGCATAGGCATCTTTATTGTTGATATCTAAATGCTTCAAAAGCCTTTTGATGGCATTGCCCTTATTGGCACCCAGTCTATTTATATCAACCGAAATAAAACCATACTGATTGGTTATATCAGCCTGATTCTTAAAATGCAGAGAGAAAGCTCTTCTGTCATCCTCTCTTTTAAAGGCAGCCATCATCATATTGAAATGATTATCAGTTTTCTTATCTTTAAAGATCTTGTCATTTATGTGCCATGAATCAACAAAATGTCTAAAGAGCTTATCATTCAGATCAGGTATATAAATATATTCCTGTCCCTCGCAGAAAGGTACACCATCATGGTTAATAATATATTCACACATATTCTCCATGATTTCCTCATTAAACATATCATTGAATAATACTTCATTATTCATTTCACAATATGTACCATTACCAAGCACAAAGCCAGATACATCAAGGCTTTTAATAAAGTCATCAAGCAGACACTTGCATCTTCCTGAGCAGATAAAAACCAGATGGCCGTTTTCCTTTAGTTTCTTTATTGTTTCTCTGGTTTTGACAGTAGGTTCAAATAAGCCACGCGGTACATCAAAGAGTGTACCATCCAGATCTAAGAAGATTATTTTTCTGTTCATTTCTTTTTACTTCCATATTTCATTACATTCAGATATATATTCAGACATTGATCAAGCTTTCTTTTTTCTTCAATTGAGCTGAAAAGCATTCTGCTTCCCCTGCCATATTTAAATTCCAGCATCATCTTATTATCAGCTACATTAATCTTCATATCCTTTATCTTATGAAAAGGATAAAACCGGCCATTTAAAAAGATGCCATCTTCATTATAGCCTGAAGGAATAACCGAATATAAAACGCCAGCCAGAAAGATTAAAGCTGCACAGATTATACCCTTAGTTCCCAGATTTCTTGGAAGTACTGCCAGTGCAAGTAAACCGAAGATAATGTAGTAGTATTTCTTGGTACCATTTTCACACATCACCTTAATCTTTCGACCATTAATCAGGAAACAGATAACATATATCCAGCATACCGCAACCGCAAGATAAATAAAGTAGCTATTCATTATCAAGCACCTTCCTTAATGTTCTTCTGGACATTAACTCAAAGATAACAGCCAGAATAAATAAAAGACCAATAATAATCAGAAACAGCTGCCAGAAAGATGTAACACCAATGATTAATGAAATATAATAGCCAAATATAGTGCCAACACCAATCATAACAGAATAGATAGTAATAATAAGTTTAGCCAGACGATGAATCCTGTCGCTTACTTTATATTCTTTACCTTTATAAGTAAATGTTTCGATTCCAACCCAGGAAATCTGATAAAAAATTGATAAAACCATAAATCTATTCTATCAAAGGGTTGTCAATAGATTCAAATATTACATCATTACCAATCATAATGAATGTGCCAAATATGAAACAGCCTCATTATGAACTTTGTATGAGTTTTGAGATTTGACTGATAAGTTCTTCAATTGAAGAAGCATCAACTAAATCTTGAATATTTTCTTTTATTATGATTCCATCTTTACTTAAATGGTACTGGGATTTCTTCCCTGATCCTTTAACAATTTTAAATCCGTTTTTAAGGTTATTGTTTATTCGATTTATATTCTTTTTATCGATATTAGTCTTCTTCCTTCTATTTTTCTTAATTGTCAATTCTTCTGTTTTGTAGTTTGGAGAATGTACAAGATCTATCCCATTCAGTTTTTTAAATTCTTCCTTACTATATAATTTAACCTTTCCATGAATCTCAAAAGGTTTTTCACCCCGTGAAAGTTGATTAATCAAAGAGGATATGTAGAAAAAATTATTGTTTTCTCCCCCTGTCAGGCATAGTCTTATGCCATCAAATTCAACTTCCAGGTAATGAAAGTATTCATATTTCATTTGAGAATTAACATCCAATTTCTTATGAGAGAATATTTTGGGATTATTTATAAGAGAATTCATTACTTCTATGAAATCGAGATTTCTATCTATTATCGCTATTTCTCCAAAGGAGAGTTCTTCAGAATCAAATTTATCTTTTCTTATTGCGATTATATCTTTGTGTTCTTTGTAGCAATCTTTCACATATAAATAAGAATCTCTTGGGTTGGTGTTTAAGTCATAATTGTAGCTTTTATGGAACACGAGTATATGTTTTAACGATTTATTATTTATTTCGATAGCCAAAAACTTTCCTGATAAAGGTATTAATACAATCTTGTTTAAAAACACATTATTAAAAAATTGAAAGTTTTCATATATTACATCATTTAGGGTTTCATAACTGTCAATTCTATATTTTCCCATACAAAATAAAAACCGGTAATACCGGTATTCTGATCAGCTCGTCCATAGCGTTGCTACGACTGGCGATTTCCCTTTGTTTTTATCCCGGGACACAGGACGGGAAGATCTGATCACATCTTCCTTGGTTCGGATTTACCAATACTCATCCGTTAAGGACCCCTTTTGGACTTACCACCGAGTATCTCATCGGCACACCCTAGAAAACACACCTGTCTTCACCTATAATATACCAAAATCAAAGTCTTTTTTTCAATAACAAGGTAATGTGTTATTATAGTTGTTATTATTGTTCAATTTAGTTATATTACAAAGATAAAAAGTGATGTTTAAAGGATATTTACAAAATTTATTTCGAATACCCAATAACAGTCTTACATCCCTCATACACATAGTACTGTATAGAGTGACCTTCGTATTTCTTAGATACCAATAAACCATCTTTATAGGTGTTGATTATGACGGCTCCTGTATCACTTATCGTAGTTTTTATTATGTTTCCGTCTAAATCAAACTCATGCAGATATTCTCTATGCATATCCAGATTGTCTTCTTCATTAAGATAAAGTTCATCAAGAAGTTTTACATTCATTGATGAATCAGTATACTCACTAATCATTCTGGATAGAAATGTACTCTCAGACACAGTATTTGTGTTTATGACAGTATAGGTATCAGATTCAATATATTCATATGTATCAATGAATACATAGCCATTACTGTCAATTGCGGTCATTTTAAGCAGTCTGCCAGCCTGATCGTAGATATTTTCATATGTATAGCCCAGATAGTATTCACCTGTCTCATCATTGCGGTAATAGGTTTTTAAAGGATTATCATGTTCATCAAAATAATTGATGATATAGGGAGTACTTTCTTCTTCGTTATATTGTTCCTCAATATAAGCTGCTTCATCTGTGTCGTAGTTATATTCATAATGATAGTTATCTGAAGTCATCTTAATAACTCTTCCCTTTTCATCATAACTGTATGAAGTTGTACCTAAAAGTTTATTATCGCTGGAATAATAAGTGATTTTTGTAAGTTTTGCCTCGTCTTTTATACTGCAGGTATTGTTGTTGCAGCCAGTTAACATAATAAGTCCCAGCAAAATAACTGTAATTATCTTTTTCATATTGTTTATTTCCTTTATCCACTATTATTGTAACAATAAGAAAAGGCCTGCATCAATACAGGCCTTGAATAATTATAGTTCGCCAGCGTCTTTCTTCATCT